>JAKDLC010000052.1 GCA_030453055.1 Nitrosospira sp. | reverse complement strand
GCGGCGAGCCTTGAATCTTCGCGGGTGCTGACGGCATTTTTCGGCATCTTTGAAACTGAGTGAACAATAAGCAGCTAACCGCCGGATTCCAGTCCGGTTTAGCCCAATAAAACGATGGATCGGCGTAAAAGTGATAACCTGACCTGGAGAATATGATCAAGAAAGAGTTACCTACCAGGCGCTTCGACGCGTGCTGGCCAAGGGAAGAAGCATTGGATGGTTATCCTCCTGCCCACGGTTCCTCCCCTACGAGTCAGGATGGGGCGATTGGCAAGAGGTTGTAGTTGTGAGAATATTCTGGCGCGACTTTAATCTGGCCTTCCGTAATATCGTGCGCCATAGGCGCCGTAGCGCGATCGCGATGGGAGCGGTCGCGTTTGGCATTACGGCACTCATTCTGGCGAATGGTTTTATCGAGTGGATTTTCCTCGATTTTCGGGAGGCCACAATCAAATCGCAACTCGGTCATCTGCAAATCGTACGCCCAGGGTACCATGACGCGGGAAAAGCCGATCCCTATGCTTTTCTCCTGCCGGAAGCCGTACCTGTATTCGAAACGTCTGATGGATCGGGCCAGATCAAGGCGCTCGTCCCGCGACTCTCTTTCAGCGGCTTGATTAGCCACGGTGAATCAACGATCTCATTTATCGGTGACGGCAGCGATCCGCAGAAACAGGATTTGTTTGGCGGCGCCCTGCGAATTTTGGCCGGCAACAACCTTTCTGCCGATGATCCGCTTGGTATCATTCTGGGCGAGGGACTTGCACGCAGCCTCGGAGCCCAGGTCGGCGACAAGGTTGTACTATTGGCTAACACAGCGTTGAGAGGAACCAACGCGGTCGAGGTTTCCATCAGGGGCATCTTCTCTACCGTCAGCAAGGCGTATGACGATACCGCTTTACGTATGCCCATTGAAACGGCGCGTAAGCTGCTGCGGACGCAGGGTTCTCACATATGGATAGTGTTGCTGAACGACACGGCCCGAACCGATGTCGTCCTCGCCAAATTGCGAAACGAACTGCAAAGGGAAACGTTCGAGATTGTCCCCTGGTATACGCTGGCTGATTTTTACAACAAGACGGTAACCTTGTTCACCCGGCAAATTCAGGGCGTCCGGCTGATTATCGCCGTAATCATCCTGCTTAGTATCTCGAACACCATGACAATGAGCGTGATGGAGCGTATCGGCGAGATCGGCACTTCCATGGCGCTCGGCGTAAAGCGCATCGGCATCATGCGTCTGTTTGTAAGCGAAGGGCTTCTGCTTGGCTGCCTTGGCGGTGTGCTCGGTTTGATATTGGGGTTGTCATTCGCAAAAATGATCTCCATGATTGGTATCTCAATGCCCCCCCCGCCGGGAATGGCGCGAGGTTATATGGCACAGATTCTCGTTACCTGGGACATAGTATGGAAATCGCTGGCGCTCGCTGTTGGCGCGACATTGGCCGCCAGTATTTACCCTGCCTGGAGGGCCTCGCGGATGCAGATCGTCAATGCGTTACGGCACAATCGATAACTTCGAAACCATGCTCAAGCTTGCTCTGCGTCACGTCTTTCGCCAGAAGACTCATACTGCTATGACACTGGCCGCAATCATCAGCGGTGTGGCGGGAATCATCCTTGCGGGCGGCTGGGTCAACGACGTCTTCGTGCAACTATCCGAGGCCCTTATTCATTCTCAATCCGGTCACTTGCAGATATATAAACGCGGATTTTTCGCCGAGGGATCACGCACGCCTGAAAAATACCTGATTGCTGCTCCCAATGATGTCAAACAACGCATCGCCACAACTGCAGAAGTTGACAGCGTGATGGCGCGGCTAAACTTCTCGGGTCTGCTTAACAACGGCCGCAGCGACCTGCCGATTGTCGGTGAAGGAGTGGAAGCGGGGCGAGAAGCAGCGCTTGGCAGCTCCGTCCTGATTACGGCGGGACGCCAACTGAACGACAAGGATCTATCCGGTATCGTACTCGGACACGGCGTCGCTCAGGGATTGAAGGTGGGTCCGGGCAGTTACGTGACCTTGCTTGCCAATACACTCGAAGGCGCGCTGAACAGCATGGATTTCGAAGTCGTAGGCATATTCCAGAGTTTCTCCAATGATTATGACGCGCGCGCGGTAAAAATCCCGCTTGCGGCGGCACAGGAATTGCTGGGTACGACCAGTGTGAACGCGCTTGTCATCTCATTAAAAAAAACTGGTGATACTGATCGCGTCGCTGCCCGGTTGAAGGAGCAACTCGAGATTTCGGGGCTGGAAGTCAAGACTTGGATCGAACTAAACGATTTCTATGAGAAAACGGTAGAGCTGTATAAAAGCCAGTTTGGCGTTCTGCAACTCATCATTCTTATCATGGTTCTGCTGAGCGTTGCGAACAGTGTGAACATGAGTATTTTTGAACGAACAGGAGAATTCGGCACGATGATGGCGCTCGGCAACCGAAGCGGTAACATATTCCGGCTGATCCTGGCGGAGAGCGTATTGCTGGGGATAATTGGCAGCAGCCTTGGGCTCGGTCTCGGCGTGGCCCTGGCGCTCTCTATCTCTGCAATTGGCATTCCCATGCCGCCACCCCCGAATGCCAACATCGGTTATACGGCCCATATCCAGATTATTCCCTCAGTGTTGCTAATGTCCAGCGCCATCGGCATCGCGGCAACGGTACTCGCAGCCATCCTTCCGGCATGGCATGTTTCCCGCATGCCGGTCGTCGAGGCGCTTAGGCAGAATTTCTGATTTCCATACGTCTTCCATTGACATCAGGATTCCCATCAGAACCATCAGAACCCATCAGAATGAGTAACGCAACTCGGTATATACCCGGTCACTGTTGTCGAATCGGCCAAACAAGCCGGTGGGGGGGCCACCAAAAATGTCTGCCCCAAGTGCGGCTCGCCAGTTTCTCTCGAAATTCCACGTCAACCGGGGCCGGAACATATAGTCGCTGCGATTCAAGCTGTGGATGAGCAAAGCCTGAGCTTCTATATTCCGCCACAGCCTGCGGTTGAGCAGGATACTGGCTCCATTTTCCATCTTGTCGAAAAAGGTGTTAGGGTCGTGTGCGAAAAAGACCCGCTGGAAAAATTGCAGATTCAAGCGAGTCTCCGCTGGCAAACTGAAATCAAGGCCCAGGACATAATCAAGAGTATTCTGCCTGACCAGGCCGTCGATCGCGCTGAGACGTGTCACATTAAACTTGCGCCCGTCCGTATAAACCATCTCACCTTTCAGCACAATTGAGCCGAAATCTTTCGCAAAAGTTGCGCCAAGCTGGTCGATCTTATCGTGACGCGCCTGGAAGACAAGGGGTTCGGCGAACCCGCTGACACGGTAAAACGTGGGAGATGCATCGAGGCTGTGATAGTAGAACCCCGACATATCCCAGCCGTTTTTCAGATACGACAAACGAAGCCCGTAATTCGAGTTGCCAACGTTACGCCCGGAGCGATCTTCGGGAAGGAAGCTGGCTGTGTCTCGCAGCGGACCGGGGTAATAATCTGCACCGGGCTTGCCGATCATGTCAAGAGTCGCTACCGGAATCCACAATACTTCGGCATGTAGATTATTCTTCGTATACTCGGCGCGCATCGCCCATTGCGGAATACGCATGATATCGAACGAGGGGAGGATGAATTCGCGCATATCCCGGGCCGACACCACATCGGCGAAAAACAGTCCGACCATTTCACCCCATATGACGTGTTGACGGCCAAGACGGAAGTCGAAATTGCCGGCGGAAATGTCCAGATAGTTCTCGCGCAGAAAGAAATCGTGACGTTGATCCTGGCGAACCGCCGGAGGGTAGAAATTGGAGACATCATAGGCGGCGTCGTAATCAAAGCGGCCGCTGATCTTCCATTTCAGGTATTCGTTGAATTGTCCGGTGCGGGATAGCTCGGTCCGCAGCTTCGCTTTGGAGAAATGCTCCGGACTACTATAGTTGTCCGCAATTTCCAGTTGCGAGAAACCCCTCCAGCCGGTCACCAATTTCTTCCAGGCAGGCATATGGGATGCCTTTTCCTTTTTTGGTCCAATGTCACCGAATAGCGACTCGCGCGAACTTATGTCGCTTTCCCTTTGTCTCTTATCCTGTATGGCTACATTATCTTTATCTTCCTGGTCTTTGATTACCTGGTCTTTGATTACCAAGCGGGTTGAGGGTAAGGACAGGAAGGGAGATAGCGACAAGAGTAAGGGCTCACCCTTGATCTCGTCATGCGCCGTAACGCTGCTTTCGCCAGTGTACATAGGAGATCTGGCAGCCTGATGAACTAAAAGCGAAGATAGGGACAAGGATAAGGACAGAAACAAGGGTTCTCCATCCGTCTTATCGGTCAGCAAACCAGATGATGATCTTGCACCAGCCGGGGCGTCGGGAGTTCGGGAATTGGCGGCCGGGACTTCGGCAAAGCTGCGCAGCGGCAAGGTGATCGATGCCGCAATGAATATAAAGTATCCAAGTTTACCTCCGTGTATCATCCGTCCCGCTTTGATCACCACCCTCGACTGACACGTTACCGGTCGCACGACGGCGCTCAACCACGATAGCCAATTTCTCGCTCTCCTCGACATTCTCACTCGCGATCTGGCCGTCTTCGATACGCACCAGCCGATCCGCCATCGCCATGACGCGCCAATCATGGGTAGAAAAAATAAAGGTTGTCCTGAAATTGCCGTTAATATCCTTCATCAATTGCAGAATGCCTTCGCCGGTCTTATGATCAAGATTAGCAGTCGGTTCGTCCGCCAAAACGATTTTCGGTTGCGTCGCCAGTGCGCGCGCGATCGCCACGCGCTGCCGCTGGCCGCCGCTAAGCTGGTTCGGCCGATGACTGGCAAACCTGGACAGGCCCACGATGGCAAGATATTTTTCGACCCGATTGCGGCGCTCTGTTGCGCTCAGCTCCTTGAATTGCAACAGGGGGTACTCGACATTCTCCTCAGCCGATAGAACGGGCAACAGATTGAACGTCTGGAAAATAAAACCGATGGTTCGCGCCCTGAGATCGGAAAGTTCATCAGGCGTCTGCCCACTGATATCCTGGCCATTGATGAATATTTTTCCACGCGATGGGGTATCGATACAACCGATCAGATTGAGTAAAGTAGAATTGCCACTACCGGATGGACCGGCGATCGCGAGGAAAGCGCCATCCTCAATATTCAACGTAATATCTCTGAGTGCCCGGACTTGCTGTTCACCCAAGGTGTAGTCTTTGCAAACGTGCTCAAGCCGCACAATGTTCATGGAAAACTATCCTAAAATTTGAAACCCTCATGGATAAGTGCTATCCCCAATAGGAACCAACATGCAAAAAAATTCTTTGCACCACATATTGGTGGTAATTTTATTGTTTGTCATCATGGCATCCTCGGCATCCGCCGAGCCTGACAATGCGGAATTAGCGCAAAGCATCCTGGAAAAGGCAGACCAGATACGCTTTCCGCACGAGGGCTTCCAGGTCGATGTCAACATCAATAGCACCGCTCCCGACCAGCCAGCGGATACGCGTAAATACCGGGTTTTAACCAAGGGCAACGAAAACAGCGTGGTGATGACTACCGAGCCGGCTTCCGACCGCGGGCAGATTTTGCTCATGAAGGGGCGCGACTTATGGATATTCATGCCGGATATCTCGCAACCTGTGCGCCTTTCCATGTCACAACGATTGACCGGCCAAGTGGCGAATGGCGATTTGGCGCGCGCAAACTTCGCCGGCGATTACAACGCTACGATTCTCCGCACCGACACCATCGATGGTGAAAAATATTACGTACTGGAACTCACCGGCGTCGATCGGGGGGTGACGTATCATAAGGTCTTATACTGGGTACGGCAATCAAATTTCTGGCCATACCGCGCCGAGTTCTACTCGCTATCCGACCGCCTCCTCAAAACCGCCCGTTACGAAAATTTCCAGACGCTGCTTGGCAAGCAGCGGCCAACCCGGCTTGTCATGGAAGATGCGCTGCGTAAGGGCGAACAATCCGTGCTTGAATATTCGGAAATGAAACTGCGGGACCTGCCTGACAAAGTCTTTACCAAGGATTATCTGAAAAAACTGGAATAAGGAGGACCAAGATGCTGCAAGCTGAAAAGACTGCCCCTGTAGATCAAGTCTCATCTCCGGCCGACACGCTCGACCTGGGCTATATTTTCAAGCAGTACTTTGAAATCGTACCGGCATTCTCAAACACGCTGAAGGACGAGGTCTACCGCCTGCGGCACCAGGTTTATTGTGAGGATCTGAAGTTTGAACCGGTCAGACCGGACAGGCGCGAAACCGATGAGCATGACCGTAATTCATTGCATCTCCTGATGCGCAGCGTCAAGACGAATGAGTTTATCGGTTGCACCCGCATTGTCCGGCCCCGGCCGAACGATCCGCACTACCAATTCCCCTTTGAGAAAACCTGCGCTGCAGTACTGGACCGATCCATAATCGACCCGGCGAAGTTGCCCCGCCACCGTATTGCCGAGGTATCGCGCCTGGCCGTCGTCGCCGGCTATCGCCGGCGCAAGGGTGAGGCGGGTAGTTCAATTGGCATCTCGGACGAAGATCCCGGGGCACCTAAATTGCCGCGCTTTCCCTACATCCCGATCGGCCTTTATCTCGGCACGACCGAACTGGCGCGTCTGAACGGAATCGAGACTCTCTTTGTTCTGACGGAGGAACGATTGGCCAATCATTTTGGCAAGCTTGGCGTCAAGCTTCACGTCATAGGCAGCCCGGTTGAGCATCATGGCAGACGCATTCCCGCGATGATGAATGTCAACGCCATCATCCACGACATCCGAAGTATTATCCGCCCGCTCTACCACACCATTGCAAAAGAGTTACAAAAGGAATGAACGTATTTCGTGTCCTTTGAACACGCACGAAACAAACTCGAAGTTATAGCGTTTGACGGCAACTGCATGTCGGACGGGGATAACGATCCTATCCTGCCCAAGAAGCGGCAGCCTGCTACTTATACCACCCATCAACTCTTGACACCTTCCCCAAGGTCTCTTGCAGCACTTTCAACGCCTTGCCGCGTGTAATGCTTTCACGGCAATAAGGCGCTTTTCTTGATAACGCCAGGATATTCCCTATATCCCTATTGTGTTTAAGGCTATTGAGGTTCAAACTCTTGCTGGGTAGGCCGGATAATTGATAAAAATGGGGAGAAAAAATGAAAAAAAGTCTCTGCTTGACGCTGGGTGGCGTAGCTAGTCTGCTCCTGTTGTGTTTCAGTGCCTGGGCGAGCGAGGGCAGCGCCGGCCCCGAGCTCAGCGAAGCGCGACAGGTGGCTCAGTATAACTACGTCATTCACATCCTGGCGATGTTGCTGGTAGGTTTCGGTTTTCTCATGGTATTCGTCCGAAGATACGGGTTTGGCGCCACGACGGGCACCTACCTGGTGGTGGCTGTCGGCCTCCCCCTTTATATGCTGTTGCGGGCGAACGGAATCTTCGGTCATGAAATAGCGCCGAACACGGTCCAGGCTCTGCTCTTTGCCGAATTCGCCGTGGCCGCCGCACTGATTGCCATGGGCGCCGTGCTGGGGCGCCTGCGTGGTTTTCAATATGCCTTGCTGGCGCTTTTCCTGGTTCCCGCGTATCTGATAAACGAATGGGCGGTGCTGGATAACGGAATGGGATTGACCCAAGGTTATCAGGATACCGCCGGATCAGTCATCATACATGCCTTTGGCGCCTATTTTGGCCTGGGATTATCCCTTGCCCTGACGACCGCGCGGCAACGCAGTCAGCCTATCGAATCAGACGCCACGTCTGATCGTTTTGCGATGCTCGGTTCAATGGTATTGTGGCTTTTCTGGCCAAGTTTCGCTACCGCCATCGTTCCTTTTGAGGAAATGCCGCAGACGGTAACGAATACTGTTCTCGCACTATGCGGAGCCACTATCAGTACGTACTTCCTGAGCACGTATTTCCACAAAGGCAAGACCTCCATGGTCGATATGGCGAACGCGGCGCTGGCCGGCGGCGTGGCCATCGGATCGACATGCAATATCGTATCCCCGACAGGCGCGTTCGCAATCGGTCTGCTGGCCGGCGCCGTCAGTGTCATAGGCTACGTATTTATTCAGCCGGCATTGGAAAGACGCTTCAAGATCGTTGACACCTGTGGTGTCCATAATCTGCATGGCATGCCCGGACTGTTAGGTGCGTTGATCGCCATCATGGTGGTGCCGGGTATCGCGGCAGCCCAGCTCATCGGAATTACTTTCAGTGTGGTATTTGCTTTTGTAACCGGGCTTATTGCGGGTGCAGTGATCAAAGCCACGGGAACGACGAATCTAGCCTATGAGGACAGCGAGGAATTCACCCACTGCGAGACTCCGGATATCGAGAACATAGAACTCGAAATCGAGACACGGCCTTGAAATAAGCGGAATGATGGGTTGCGCTTCGCTCCACCCATCCTACAAAGCTTCGTCATTCCCGCGAAAGCGGGAATCCATACGCTGACTGGAACAGTCATTCCGCAGCGGGTGAATTCGGACAACCGGCAACCGCTACATCAGAATCACATCATACTGCTCCTGCGTGTAAGCCGCCTCCACCTGCAGGCTGATCGGTTTGGCGATGAAATCGCCGAGTTGAGCCAGGCTTTGGGATTCTTCATCGAGGAATAGATCGATCACTTGTTGCGAGGCGAGAATGCGAAATTCGCGGGCATCGAATTGACGGGATTCGCGCAATAATTCGCGCAGGATTTCGTAACAAATCGTTTGCGCGGTTCTGACCTCGCCGCGGCCTTGGCAGGTAGGACACGTCTCGCACAGGATGTGCGCGAGGCTTTCCCGCGTCCGCTTGCGCGTCATCTCCACCAGCCCGAGCGCGGTGAAGCCGCTTACGGTCATGCGCGTCCGGTCTCTCATCAGCGATTTTTTCAATTCGGCGAGCACCGCGTTCTTATGTTCCCCGTTTTCCATATCGATAAAATCAATGATGATAATGCCGCCCAGATTTCGCAGGCGCAGCTGACGCGCTATGACTTGAGCGGCTTCCAGATTGGTTTTAAAAATCGTGTCGTCGAAACTGCGTACACCGACGAATCCGCCGGTATTGACATCCACGGTGGTAAGCGCCTCGGTCTGATCGATGATCAGGTAGCCGCCGGACTTGAGGTTCACCCGTTTCGCCAGGGATTTTTCAATTTCCTCTTCCACTGCATATAGATCGAATAAGGGACGCTCGCCGGCATAATGGTTGATTCGTTCCGCCACGTTGGCCATATAGTCTTGAGCGAATGCGATCATCTTTTGAAAGTTCTCGCGTGAATCCACCAGAATACGGGCTGTATCGTCATCCACGAAATCGCGCAATACGCGATGACCAAGATTCAAATCCTGATAGAGCAGCGCGGGCATGGCGGTTGAGGATTTTTCCTCGATGTCGCGCCACAGCTTGTGCAGATACTCGATATCCGTCCGCAGATGATGCTCGCTGGCGGCTTCCGCCATGGTGCGGATAATGAAGCCGCCCTTTTCGCCCGGCGGCAGCAACTGTTTCAGCTTTTCCCGCAATGACTTACGCTCCGTTTCATCCTCGATGCGCTGGGAAATGCCAATATGGGGCACCTGCGGCAGATAAACCAGCATCCGTCCCGCGATACTTAGCTGGGTGGACAGTCGCGCACCCTTGGTGCCGATGGCGTCCTTGATTACCTGGACGAGGATGCTTTTTCCTTCGTGCAGCAACTTTTCAATGGGTTTGTCGGCGTCTTCGCTCTGACGCAATCTCCAAATGTCGGCCAAATGAAGGAAGGCGGCGCGATCCAGCCCGATATCCACGAAAGCCGATTGCATTCCGGGCAGTACCCGGGTGACACGGCCGCTGTAGATGTTACCGACGATGCCGCAGCTGCTGGTGCGCTCTATGTGCAGCTCTTGCACCACCCCTTGCTCCATCACGGCGACACGGTCGGCGAGGTAGCAGGCCGTGATGTGGTCGTCGAGGCGGTGCCGCTCACGCCCATACAGCACTGGTTC
>JAKDLC010000385.1 GCA_030453055.1 Nitrosospira sp. | reverse complement strand
CGCTGATGTACATTTTTGATTAGCCATTTGGCTTCCTGTAATTGGCCGGCAAGCCTGCGCGCGGAATCGTCGTGAGAACATTTCAGTATATCGGCATAGAGACGGTTGATCTTGAGGCGCGGCATTGCCTCCGGATTAAGATTGGCCAGCCACGCGCCATTGATCTTTGTGACAATTACGTCGGGAATGATATAACGAGCTACCGCGGAACCGAACGCCATGCCCGGCCTCGGATTCAAACGAGTAATCATGTGCTGGATGGAACGAAGACATTCGTCGTCGCAGGGCAACAGCTTTTTGATTGTGAAAAAATCCCGTGACGCCAGACTGTCAAGATGATTGTTCACCAGGAGCAACGCTTGGTCTCGGTAGGGTGTATATTCCGGCAGCGCCTGCAATTGCATGTCCAGACATTCCCGCAAGTTACGCGCGCCCACACCGGGTGGGTCCAGATGTTGCAAATATCCGAGGGCGATGTGCAGATCGTCGATGCCTATTCCCAGTTCGGGAGGCAACAAGCTGACGAGCTCTTCCAGATCCTGAGCAAGATAGCCATCGTCATTCAGGCTGTCGATTAGCAAACCGACAATTTTTCTGTCACGCTCGGGAATCTGACTAAGACTGAGTTGCGAGTTGAGATGCTCGCGCAAGCTGGGAGGCTCCACCGCCTGTTGCGGAAAATCGCGCTCATCATCATCATCGCGCGTATGGCGAAATGCGCCGTCGTCTTCAAACCAGTCTGCCCCGTCCGCCAGGCTTTTGGCGCCTGGATCAGCCTCGATGGCGGGCATCTCCGGAGCGATTTCATCCGGTGTCCCCAGCAAATCCGCGGATAGCAGCTCCGCCGGGCTATCGAGGGCGGCCCGATATTCGGCGGCATGATTGCCCAGGCTGTTATCCAACTCCAGCAACGGGTTTTCCTGCGCTATGCGCTCTATTTCCTGGTTCAGTTCAACCGTGGAAAGCTGCAGCAACCGTATGGACTGTTGCAGTTGCGGGGTAAGCGCCAATTGCGGCGACAGCTTGGGTTGGAGGGTAGGCTTCATAATCGAATCGGCTGTTTTTACAGCCGAAAATGTTCTCCGAGATACACCTTTCTTACGTTTTCATTATAGATGATTTCGTCCGGTTTACCGCTAGCCAGCACGGTCCCGTCGCTGATAATGTAGGCACGGTCACAAATACCCAGTGTTTCCCGAACGTTATGGTCTGTAATGAGGACCCCGATATCGCGTTCTTTAAGAAACCGAATGATTTTCTGGATATCCAGGACAGCAATGGGATCCACTCCGGCAAACGGTTCGTCCAGCAGAATGAAACGTGGTTGAGTCGCAAGCGCCCTGGCGATTTCCACCCGCCGGCGCTCGCCGCCGGATAAACTGATGCCCGGGCTGGCGCGGATATGGCCGATGTGAAGATCATGCAGCAGATTGTCAAGGCGTTCCTGCATTTCATCGGCGGTATAATTCTTCAATTCCAGCACGGCACGAATATTGTCCGCCACGGAAAGCCGCCTGAAAATTGACGCCTCCTGGGGCAGGTAGCTCAAGCCCAGGCGTGCCCGCTGATGAATCGGCATCCGGCTCAAATCGCGCCCATCCAGGTATATGCTGCCGCCATCCAGCGGCACCAGCCCTACCATCATGTAAAAACAGGTAGTCTTGCCCGCTCCGTTGGGCCCGAGCAGACCGACCACTTCGCCGCTTTTGACGGAAAGCGACACTTCCTGCACCACCGTACGAGATTTGTAACGCTTTTTTAATTTTTCCGCTTTAAACTCACTCATGCCTCTTTCGAATTCGAAACTCGGAGGCTGTGTTGCGACGCTACTGACTTTCATCCTTGGGTTTCTGCTCCTTTTTTTCGGCTGAATCACCACCCGCACCCTCCCGTCGGAATTGGTTTGAGAGCTTGCCCCGTCGTTGGCGCTCGTTACCTGAAAAAACTCATTGATTGCATCGTAGGCAATATAGTCTCCATACACTTCATCCTGCCCTCGTTTCAATCTTGCTTTCTTGAAGAGTTGCACTTTCTCGGCTTTGCCATCATATTCCATGCGTTCGCTCCAGCCCTCGATGTATTCATCCACGCCATCGCGCTTCTGACGAAAACTGGCGAGATTGCCGAAAGCGGTGGCGTATTGAAAACCGGTGGCGTCTTCTTTTACGGTCATTTTGTCAGCGCGAATGACTAGCGTACCTTGCGTGAGGACCACGTTGCCGGTGAATGTGGCAAGCTTGTTAGCATCCTGGACGGTCGCGCGGTCGGCCTCCAGATGAACCGGCTTGTCGCGGTCGGCCCGCTCGGCCAGAGCGAAGCCTGTAAACAGCAAGTTGATAAAAAACATGACAAGAAGCGATTTCATGCCAGCCTCTTAGGTAAGATAGGGCGGAAAACCTGGT
>JAKDLC010000384.1 GCA_030453055.1 Nitrosospira sp. | reverse complement strand
GTCGCAAAATAATATCGGCAGGCAGTCGGCGACAAGTACCGCGCAGACGTTGCCGGCGCATCGGCTGAACGCGGCGTCGCCGTCAGGTGGGCTCGTGCAATCATAACCGTCGATTCCGATGGGCGTCGTGCCGTGTACCTGGTTTAGCCACCGGGGCTCGCCCGGCAAGATCCGCTGCAGCAGCGCCCGGTTTTGTTTTACGGTTGTGGGATCGTCGCCAACATGATCTCCCAGGTTGAGATTGGTATAAGGCCCGGCGCCGATTCCGCCATTACGCGTGGTAAACAGGGTTTTAACATTGCCGGGCGCGGGCCAGTCCGGAACGATCCAGTCGTTCATGTCGACGAATGGATGGGGCAAGTCATTTTCTCATCACGGTTCCGCCGCAGCATTAGCAGGAGTTTATTCATATCTTCAGGCAACGGCGCGCCCCAAACCATCCTTTTCCCGTGTTGTGGATGAGACAATTCCAGTTTTTGCGCATGCAGCGCTTGCCTTGAAAAACCGGCGATCAGCCGTCCGGCAGCTTGCGAGATCTTCTTCGGCTTGCCGCCATAGACCGGATCGCCCACCAGCGGGTGACCAATGGAGTGCATGTGCACACGAATCTGATGTGTGCGCCCGGTTTCAAGACTGCACCGGAGCAGGGTGCACCCATCAAATTGTTCCAGCACCCGATAATGAGTACGCGCCTCCTTGCCGCTCATGGTTACCGTCATTTTTGTGCGCTGTACCGGGTGCCGCCCAACCGGCGCGTCGACCCGCCCGTCAACCGGAACATGACCCAGCACCAGCGCCAGATAATCGCGCTTCACGGTATGTTTTTGCAGTTGCCGCACCAGGCTGGTTTGCGCTTCCGGGGTTTTCGCCACCACTAGCAGGCCACTCGTCTCTTTGTCCAGCCGGTGAACGATGCCCGCTCGCGGAACTCCGCTCAATTGCGCGGCGTGGTGGAGCAGCGCATTGAGCATGGTGCCGCGCCAGTTGCCGCTGCCGGGGTGCACAACCAGCCCGGCCGGCTTATTGATGACCAGAAGCGCAGGGTCTTCGTAAATGATATCGAGCGAAATGGCTTCGGCGGCATAAGAAGTCTCGATGCGCTGGCTTTGCGGCCGTTTGACCTGTATCCTTTCCCCCCCGTGCAATTTTTGTTTGGGAATGGCCTCCCCGCAGTCCACACTTATCCTTTTCTCCAGCATCCATGCCTGTAAGCGGCTACGAGACCAGTCGGGCAATAGTCGCGCCAGGGCCCGGTCAAGCCGCATGCCGGCGCAGTCCACGGGAATTGTCAACTCGATGACGACTTCAGCCGATTCAGGCGCTACAGGCTTTGCGCTATAATAGAAATTTTCATCCGTATTTGCCAGCGAATTCATCATGTCGCGTAGTGTAGCCTTATTTCTGACGTTGCTGCTATCCGCATGTGGTCTGTTTCCGACGCAGAGTAACGTGGATGACCAGAAGAATTGGTCTGCCAGCAAGTACTATTCCGAGGCAAAAACGGAGATGGGCAACGGAAGTTACGCGGCCGCCATCAAATTATTCGAAGCCCTAGAAGCACGTTATCCCTATGGACGCTACGCGCAGCAGGCGCAGCTGGAAATCGGCTATGCGCATTACAAGGATGGCGAGCAGGCCTCAGCCATTGTCGCCGCCGACCGGTTCATCAAGCTGCATCCGAACCATGCGAATTTGGATTATGCGTATTATCTGAGAGGACTGGCGAATTTTAATGATGACCTTGGGCTGATGGGTATCGTATCGGAAAAGATTCTCAATCAGGACATGAGCGAGCGCGATCCGAAGGCGTCGCGCGAGTCGTTTGACAATTTCAGAGAGTTGGTCACCCGTTTTCCCAATAGCAAGTACGCGCCCGATGCGGTGCAACGCATGAAGCACCTGTTTAATGTGGTGGCGTTGCATGAAGTGCAGGTGGCGCGCTATTACATGGGACGAGGCGGGTTTGTCGCGGCCGCCAATCGTGCGCAATATGCCCTGAAGGAATACCCGCAGACTCCGGCTACGGAAGAAGCGCTATTCATTATGATAAAAGCCTACAATGCACTGGGATTGACCGATTTGCGTGACGATGCCGAGCGTGTGATGAGAAAAAATTTCCCGAACAGCCGATTTTTCCCGATTGGACCACGGCGAGCGGCGAGCCATGGTGGAAATTCTGGTAGCCGGCGATCAGGTAGCGTTGGATGTGATGGCGTATGCGTCGCTTTCCCCGATAGGTTGTTCGCGCCCGGTTTCATCCTGCAAACGGATTGCCATGACATCGCATTTGGCATGATGCAACACACTGTTTGCCGTGGATCCCAGCAATAACGCGAGACCATGGCGCCCATGCGAGCCGACGACGATCAGATCGATATGCTCCTCCTCGGCAATCCGGACGATTTCCTGTTCGG
>JAKDLC010000383.1 GCA_030453055.1 Nitrosospira sp. | reverse complement strand
TCGCGTTTCAGGTCACGATAAAAATTCTCATGCGAGCCCACCGCCAGCAGCCTGATCATCCCATCGTCCTGCGCCACGCGATAAGCGATCAACAACAGCCGCGTCCGGCAACGGTGCTTGTAAACTCGCACACCGGCGAGATCGCCCTTCCTCATTTCACCAATTTGGGGATCGACGGCAATCGCGCGTACCGCTTCATCCAGTGCGCGTTTCTCGTCCGGGTGCAGCTTCTTCAGCGCGCGCGTAAAACGCGGCAGCGCGATCAACTTCATCCGAAACGATACTCCGTCCCCGTCCCAGCCCGGTCTTCCTCGATTCCGACCAGAATATCAATGATAAAACCCACCGGCAGGTCGGGATTATCCTCGGCGGCTTTACCTATCCGCGCCCAATATTCGATCTGCTTGGGAACCGAACGCTGCATCGCCGCCGCATAAGGCTTGGCCGATTCGATCAGCGCATCCGACAACTTCAATGTGGTGGCCATGGTTATCCCGTTTGAAATGTAGAGAGGATGAATAATATAGTAAAAGGCGTCAAAAGAGAACCTGGTATGCCTGAAGGAAACCGTACAGGGCAGATCCTGCACGGTCCCGTCAGCCGGGTGGGGGCGGATTTTCACCGTCTGCCAGGCACGTCCCAGTCATAACGTAGTATTTATTTATGGGAGAAATTCCCATCCGGCGCAATGCGCTTCGCTTATTGCGCCCTACATTGCTGCAACCTCACCGATGAGCGGGTTGGCAGAGATGAGCCTCCAGGAGTTTTATCCTGTCCCGGTCAATGCGTAAGATGCAGGGCGCCAATAAGCGAAGCGCATTGCGCCGCATGTCTGTCTTCATGCTATCTTCATTGATTCACTGATTTAAGCCCATTCACGCCTTCCGCCCAACGACCGAATAACACTCTTTTCAACCAATTGATGAAGCTTGAATACGGCCATTCGCGACCCGATACGCTATAATGCCGGTTTTTTTAGCTTCAAAAAATGCCAACGCTGCAAGGAAACAACCTGTCGTGCGTGCGCGGTGACCGCAGATTATTCAGAGACATCAATTTTTCCCTCGATGCTGGGGGACTGATGCAGGTTCATGGACCGAACGGAAGCGGTAAAACCAGCTTACTACGCATGCTATGCGGTCTTGCGACTCCCGCTCAGGGCGAAATTCGCTGGGGTGGTACCGAAATTCGCGCCCTCGGGGGGAACTATTTTGGCACGATGACTTATCTCGGCCACCTAAGTGCCGTGAAGGACGACTTGACCGCCATTGAAAATCTGCGGATTTCCAGTGCGTTGGCAGGCGCTGAAATCGACGAAAGAAAGGCACATGAAGCCTTGCAACACATGGGGCTGGGCGGACGCGAATTACTGCCGGCTAAAGTATTATCGCAAGGGCAACGGCGCAGGGTAGCGTTAGCGCGCCTAATGGTGTGCCGTACCGAGTTATGGATATTGGATGAGCCTTTGGCGGCTCTGGATACCCACGCTGTAAAGTTGGTGCAGGGTTTAATGGAACGGCATCTGAAGCACGGCGGCATGGTAGTGATGACGACCCATCAGGAGATCGAGATAACCGCCGCTGCAACCCAGCGATTGCAACTCGCCTGACATGTTTTTCCGGATAATCCAGCGCGACCTTTTGCTCGCAATGCGGCGGCGGGCGGATGTCCTGACGACCCTGTTTTTCTTCATCATCGTGGTAAGTCTGTTTCCCCTTGGCGTGGGGCCGGAGATCAACATGCTCCGGACCATGGCGCCGGGGGTGGTGTGGGTGGCTGCGCTGCTGGCCTCGATGTTATCGCTCGGGCGGATGTTTTCCAGTGATTATCTGGACGGCACGCTGGAACAGATGCTGCTTTCGCCTCAGTCGCTGCCTCTGCTGGTGCTGGGCAAGGCTTTGGCTCATTGGCTGGTAACGGGCGTGCCGTTGGTGCTGATGGCGCCCGTACTCGGCATCCAGTATGACCTACCGGGAGAGGCGCTACTGGTGCTGACCGCCTCATTATTGCTGGGAACGCCGGTGCTAAGTCTGATCGGCGCCATCGGCGCAGCGCTGACCTTGGGATTGCGCGGCGGCGGAGTACTGGTTTCATTATTGGTATTGCCGCTGTATATTCCGGTATTGATTTTTGGCGCGGGTGCGGTGGAAGCCAGCGCGGCAGGCTTGGGAGCCGGCGCGCACATGTCGCTGCTGGGCGCTTTTCTGCTGGCGTCTCTGGTCTTGGCGCCGTGGACGGCGGCAATATCGTTACGAATTTCAATGGAGTAAACCCGAATGTTTCATCCGGGTAAAGAAACCAATTCTGGATTCAAGGTTTTTAGTTTAAAATTGGCGGTTACACACCTGATCCATAGACCTGAATCCGGTGGGCGACCGTTCGCAGGCTCGGAGAGCCGCCTAATGGATTATCTGGGTTTACTACA
>JAKDLC010000382.1 GCA_030453055.1 Nitrosospira sp. | reverse complement strand
AGCTCAACCGGGAAAAGGAAATACTCCCCCCGCCAGGCGATCATGTGCATTGAGGGGCGAAATAGAGATGTTAGCAATCGATCCCGAAATTGCAATCGGTCCAGAAATTGGTTATTTCCGTTTCAACCTAAATCCGGTAGTTGGACGGGGTGAAGTGTGCGGTTTTTGGGGTGCAGGGCAAGGCGCAACGACGCGGAATGGTCGTTCCATTCCAAGGAGTTGCAACGCAGCCATGTGCCGCAAAAACTGTGCAATTCACCCCGTAGCGGCCTCACCCCCGGAAGGTGAGCGTCAAATAATACGAAATATTGTTATTAATCATAACATTGATCTATTAAATGAGCGGTCAACTACCGGATTTAGGTTCCACACTCAGTCAATCGTAAGTTTAAGGAGAATCAAAAATGAATAAATCGATGGCCGCCATTTTGATTGGTGCTACGCTAGCCGTATCCTCATTGCCTGCCGGAGCGCACAGCGAAGAATATTTTGATGCTCATAGCGCGCCCCATGGCGGCCAGATGCGCATGGCGGGACCTTATCATCTGGAGCTCATCGCCAAGGAAAAAGAGCTCCTGCTTTACGTGACGGATCATGGGGATGGCAAGGTCGCTACAGAGGGCGGCATAGGCAAAGCGACGATTCAAATCGGCAAGGCCAAGCCCAAAACCAAAACCTCGATCAAGTTGGAACCGGCGGGCGACAATATGCTGAAGGGCACTGGCGACTTCTCCCTCACTCCGGAGACGGTGATCATCGTATTCCTCAACTTGCCGGAATACGAAGCGCAGTCTGCCCGTTTCACTCCACTCAAACCCAAGGCGAAGTCTACGAAGAAAACGCCGGATGAAAAAAAATCACCCGATGACAATGGCGAACATAGCCATCACCATATGCATCATTGAGATCCCCGGATCGATGCGTTGGTGAAGCACTTCATGGACCGGAAGCGGTAAAAACAGTGGACACTCCAAGCGCTCGAGTGGATATGTCACCAGACCGGTCCAGAAATGGCCGTAGGCGGCATGATAGAGGCATCCGGCAGTGACTAGGACGGGAATCCGATTGACGCTGCCAGCCTCCGCGGGTGAAGTATCCGGCTAGTTTTCAGCGGCTTCGCCAATTGATTCACCCTGCAGCGCGGCGCGTCGCCCTCTTTGTATATCTATACTCATCAATATTAGCAGGCCGATAATAAAGTAAACACCGGTGATCAGCATCGCAAGCCGATGATCGCCTCGCGAAATCCAGCTTACCAGTCCGTATGTTACCGGGCCGAGTATCGATGACAGCTTTACCGCGAGCCCCCATAGCCCGAAAAATTCCGCGCGTCGGGAGCCGGGGCTGAAGTACCCTATCAATGCGCGCCCCGCCGACTGAGAAGCGCCAAGGCACAAGCCCGCGATATTAGCGGCCAGCCAGAACATCGCGCGGCTGTCCGCCATCCACGCCACCAATATCATGACAATCCAGCCAACAAGAGTCAGTGCTATGGTAGGGATGTGGCCCACCCTGTCCTGCACGCTGCCGAACGTAAAAGCGCCGGTAGCCGCGGTGATGTTGACGACCAGAACCAGAAGCATGGTGTCAGCCGTATTAAAGCCCATCGCCTGCTGAGCATATATCGCCGCCAGTGTAATTACCGTCTGAATACCCGCTTGATAGAACACCAGGCAGACAAGGAATCGTCCCAGGTCGCGATAATCGCGCACATGGTGGAGCGTGTCACCAAACCGCGCGAATGCTTCACGCACCACGTTGCGACCAGCAAGATGCGGTTGGGGAAGCGCCCGTTCCTTCAGATAAAGAAAGGTGGGAATACTGGACACAGCGAACAAAAGAGCGGTAATCAACATGGTTACCGGCACGAACTGAGCCGCCTGTTTTCCCTGCCCTTGCGCCCACGTTACATAGGCGAGCGAACAACCCAGACTGACCAGGCCACCGATATAGCCCAGACTCCAGCCCCAGCCGGATACCTTCCCCAGCGCCTTGCTCTTCGCCAGTTCCGGCAGAAATGCGGCAATCAAATTCTCGCCGCAACCGAAGAAGAAGTTGGTGAGAATGATGAGCACCACAGCCAGCCATAAATCTCCTGGGCCAACAAAGGAGAGCATGGCCGTGAATACGACGCAACCTACAGTCGTGAAGAACAGCAGCCTTTTCTTTGCGGCGTACGCGTCGGCATATGCCCCCAACGCCGGCCCGGTCAGCATGATCAGCGCATACGAAACCGCGAGCGCCGCAGTCCAGGCAAATGTTCCCCATTCCTGATTGTTTGTTACTACCGCGACAAAATAAGCATTGAAGATCGCGGTGATCACAACGGTCGTATAACCGGAATTGGCGAAATCGAACATCGCCCACGACCAAGCCTCTCGCCGGCTCACGCCGGCCGCGAGATAACGTGATCGGTCCTCTAGATGCATG
>JAKDLC010000381.1 GCA_030453055.1 Nitrosospira sp. | reverse complement strand
TCATCCCATAAGAGAATATTATTTAGCCGTCCCAAATTCACGCAGGAAATTATCTTGAGCATGCCTTTCTCTTCTCTGCTTCTGGCGCTGGTTTTAACGCTTGGCGTCGTTCTTTTCGTCACGCCGCTGCGTCGTGCTCTCATTTCGAACCGGCTGCTGAAAATTTTCCGAAAAACCCTGCCTCAGGTTTCCCAAACCGAGCAGGAGGCTCTGGATGCGGGAACCGTATGGTGGGACGGGGATCTGTTCAGCGGCAAGCCGGACTGGAACAAATTGCTGGCGTACCCGAAGCCGAAACTGAGCGCAGAGGAAAAAGCCTTTCTCGCCGGCCCGGTGGAACAGTTGTGCGCAATGCTGGACGAGTGGCGCATTACGCGTGAACTGCACGATCTGCCGCCCCATGTCTGGCAATTCATCAAGGACAACGGGTTTTTCGGCATGATCATCCCCCGGCAATATGGCGGCCACGGTTTTTCAGCACTGGCGCATTCCGAGGTAGTGATGAAAATCGGCTCACGCAGCGGTACGGCGGCTGTGTCCGTGATGGTGCCGAATTCGCTGGGACCGGCGGAACTGCTGTTGCACTACGGCACGGAAGAACAAAAAAATTACTATCTCCCTCGCTTGGCGAAAGGGCTGGAGGTGCCGTGTTTCGCGCTCACGGCGCCCGATGCGGGATCGGACGCGGGCGCGATTCCCGATTTCGGCATCGTCTGCCACGGTGAATTCAATGGCGATCAAAATGTGCTGGGCATGCGGGTCACCTGGGAAAAGCGCTACATCACCCTGGGCCCCGTGGCGACAATCCTGGGACTGGCGTTCAAACTGCATGACCCGGACGGACTGATCGGCGAAGAAAAAGATCTCGGCATTACGCTGGCGCTGATTCCGACCAACACGCCGGGAGTCAACATCGGCCGCCGCCATTTCCCGCTCGATGCGGCTTTTCAGAACGGGCCCAATTCCGGCAGGGATGTGTTCATTCCGATGGAATGGGTGATCGGCGGGCGCGAAGGAGTGGGTTGCGGCTGGCGCATGCTGATGAACTGCCTTGCCGCCGGACGTTCGATTTCTCTACCCGCCACCAGCACCGGCGCGGCCAAACTGGCGGCACGCACCAGCGGCGCCTATGGCAGGGTGCGGGTGCAATTCAAAACTCCAATTGGACGCTTCGAGGGCGTCGAAGAAGCGCTGGCTCGCATCGGCGGCAACACTTACATGATGGATGCGGCGCGGGTGATGACGGCGGGTGCGGTGGATCTGGGTGAAAAGCCCGCGGTCATCTCGGCCATCGTCAAATATCATCTCACCGAACGCGGACGCCAAACGATCAATGATGCGATGGACGTGCATGGCGGCAAGGGCATTTGTCTGGGACCCAACAACTACCTGGGGCGCGATTATCAGCATATCCCTGTCAGCATTACGGTGGAGGGCGCCAATATACTGACGCGCAATATGATTATTTTTGGTCAGGGAGCGATACGCTGCCACCCGTATGTGCTGCGAGAGATCCGCGCGGCAAATAATCACGATGCCGCACGCGCGTCGGTGGAATTTGACCGTGCGTTGGCGGGACACTTCGTTTTCAGTATCGGGAATGGCGTACGCTCATTTCTGCACGGGTTGACTGGCGGCTTTCTGGCGAGCGCTCCCGGCAGTGTCGGCCCAGAAGTGCATGGTTACTATAGCCAACTGACGCGTTTCTCTGCTGCTTTCGCTCTGCTTGCCGATGTATCCCTCCTGGTTTTGGGGGGATCGCTGAAGCGCAAGGAAAGATTGTCTGCCCGCCTGGGTGATATTCTCAGCATGCTTTATTTGTGCTCGGCGGCACTGAAGCGCTTCAAGGACGACGGCCGCCCGGCAGTCGATTTGCCGTTGCTGCATTGGTCGGTGCAGGATGCGCTCTATCGCATGCAGCAGGCATTCGATGGCTTGCTGGCCAATTTCCCCAAACGCGTCGTTATGAGGCGGCTGCTGCGGTTTCTCGTGTTCCCGTTGGGCAAACCGTTCTCGCCGCCATCGGATGAACTGGGTCACAAAGTAGCCCAACTGATGCTGGCGCCGGGGGAAGCGCGTGACCGTCTGACCGCGGGTATTTATATGCCCACATCCGCTGACGAACCGCTGGGCATTCTGGAACAGGCGCTGCAGTGCGCTGTGGTAAGCGAAGCAGTGGAAACCAAGCTGCATGCGGCCGCCAAAGCAGGCCGGATTCCCGCAAAGGGGGATGAGAAGATTGCCGCTGCCCTCAAGCAGCGGGTCATCACTACCGCCGAATTGCAGTTAATGGGGAAAATGGAATCCCTGCGCCGCCGTGTCATCATGGTGGATGATTTTCCGCCGGACTTTGGCAGTGAGCCGCAAACAGAGCCTGGATCGGCAGAAGTAACCGCAGAAATGACCCCGGAAGCAACCCCATAATGCTGCACTGG
>JAKDLC010000380.1 GCA_030453055.1 Nitrosospira sp. | reverse complement strand
AACTATACTCTTTTTCTTCGGGATTTTCACCTTCTTTTTTTAACTTTTTCCTTTTCGCAGCAATGACTTACGTTTCTGGATGAGAACTAGACTAGAGGCCTGCGCTCCTATCCGCCAGACTCCCGGATTCGCCTATGCTGGTTGCCGCGACTGATGTTTTCAGTAATAATCGGCTTGCTGAAGAAAGCAGGTATATGCTTTGCCGGGATGGCGGAATTGGTAGACGCACGGGACTCAAAATCCCGCGACTGTGAGGTCATGGGGGTTCGATTCCCCCTCCCGGCACCAAAACGGAATTTTAGTCGGTATCAAAACAGCGTTACCGAACCAGAGCAGATACAATTTTATTAACTGGATAATCCTAAAACCGTAGTTGAACGCTAAGTTATCGAATAGCACGACGGCACAAAACCGCGCAAGCGCTGGCCTTGCGTTCGCGGCTTGTTCTGGAATGTGCGGATGGCGCGTAGAGGAAAACAGGAAAAACAGGGTAGAGTAGAGGGCAGGCGGAAGCCGGCCCGATAATCTACCCTATTTCTCCTATTTCTTGGGCTGTCCCCTATTTTCCTATTTTCAAAGGACTTGAAAATCCCGAATTATCAGCGGGATTGATTCAGATTGTTTTGTACGGACAAATAGCGTACAATGAATGCAATCAGGAGCGATGCTCCGAACCAGGCAAAGGAGGTGCGCCATGTTGAATACACCCGAAACCCAGGACAAGCCGCGCAATGCGCGATTGGAAGCGCGCGTATCCAGCGAGCAGAAGAATTTCTTTCAACGCGCCGCCAGCCTGTCGGGCCGCACCTTGAGCGAATTTGTTATTGACAGCACGCAGGAGGCAGCGACGAAGATCGTGCAGGAGCAAGAAGTCATTCGCCTGTCCCGCGAGGAACAGGTTGCCTTTGTGTCGGCTTTGCTGGCCCCTTCCGAGCCGGGCGCGCGCCTAAAAAAGGCTATACAGAGTTATCGTCGCAAGGCGGAGCTGTGATTGGCACTCGTCCTTGCACCGGAATTCATCACTCCACTCGAAAAGGCGCATGACCGCAAATCATTCGATTGCGGCAACGAGGCGCTAAACCGCTATTTACGCGAACAGGCACGGCAGGACGCCGAAAAGTGCGTTACCGCGCCTTTTGTGCTGACGCGACCCGATAGCCTCATAGTACTGGGTTTTTATACCCTTTCGGCATCCGTCATCCGGGTGGAGGAACTGCCGCCAGACCTGATGAAGCGGCTGCCTCGCTATGGCCAACTGCCAGTAACGCTGCTGGGACGGCTGGCGGTGGATCGGTCGGCCGGTGGACAAGGTGTTGGTGAATTTCTTCTTGCTGATGCCCTGCGCCGCAGCTTGGAGGCGGCGCAGCAAATCGCCGCCATGGCGGTGATCGTGGAGGCGAAGGATGGGCAAGCCGAAAGTTTCTATCGGCATTTCGACTTCGTGCCGTTCCAGCAGACACCCCTAAGGCTATTTCTGCCCATGACACAAATCGCAAAATTATTTGCGTAACAGAGGACCACAGCGCCGGTATGCCGCTCTTCGCGCTGACCGCATTCGCCAAGAACGAGCAGGCCGACTTGAGCCAGCAGGACCGCAATGACTTCCGACAGCTTACGACGCTGTTGGTCGAGGCATTCAAGAGGAGCAAACCATGAGTAAGGTTGCCGGCAGCATACGGCGCGGCCTCAAGGAAGCGGTAGCCTACGCTGAAGGCAAGGCGGATGAGAGCGCCTATCGTATCCATGTGCCGGAGAGGATAGACGTGAAAGCGATCCGTACACGGTTGGACATGACGCAGGAAGAGTTCGCGGGCCGGTTCGGGTTCAGCGTCAATACGCTGCGCCATTGGGAACAAGGTTCGCGTCAGCCGGAAGGGCCGACTCGAGCCTATCTTCTGGTTATCGAGCGTGCGCCCAAGGCAGTCCAGAAGGCTTTGCAGGCTGTATGATGCGTGTAGGGCATTTTAGGCAATGTCAGAAAGCCGAACATGCTCACGCGTCTGGCGGGGCTCCCGGCGATCAAGATGCTGGAGGATTTTGATTATGAATTTGCCCAAGGGGTCAAGCGCAGCCAGATCGAGGAACTGGCGGGGCTGGGCTTTGTCGAGCGCAACGAAAATGTGGTGCCACTTTCGCCCAGGATGCCACGCTGACCGCCGCACTGCTTGATCGCCTGTTACATCATGCGTGCATCGTGCCAATCTCCGGCGAGAGCTATCGCCTCAAACATCAGTGTGCCGCAGGAATGGTAAAGAGTAAGCGGGAGACCGCGCCAACCGCATAAGTAGTATGCGGTTGGAATGGGGTGTATCAATTTTAAATCGACGTTGACAAGCATGAAGCTCGCACAACCGGAACGAAGAACCTGAGTATTGCTCTAGTGGTCTGTCCGTTCGCAGTAACAGCAGTAAGTCTAGCGGGTTTAAGTCCCGTCC
>JAKDLC010000379.1 GCA_030453055.1 Nitrosospira sp. | reverse complement strand
TGTTATTCATTTCCTGTTTGTGCTGTTCGTTGTCGGCAGCCTGCCGTTGATCTGGATCGGCGCCTGGAGAGGTTGGGATTTTGTGCGAAATCGCCGGTTCCGGTTTGCACATCTTGGCGCCATCCTGTTCGTCGTCGGCGAGTCCCTCATTGGCATGGCATGCCCGCTTACCGTGTGGGAAGACTCGCTGCGCCGCACCGCATCCGATAGCAATTTCATCCAGCGCTGGCTGCATCGCATCATTTTCTACGATATTGCAGAATGGGTATTGACGACGGTCTATCTGGTGTTTGCACTCCTGGTCGCCATTACCTTCAAGCTGCTTCCGCCGCATCGTCGCAAGCCGCATCGTTGATTTCCGAAAACCATTCGGAAATCTTCGCAGGTCTGCCAAGCCGCCCTGCCTTAAAAATCTACTTGAACCTGTGTCAGGAAAGCGCTTAAGTCGGCATTATGAAAGCCAGCGGTACGAGGGATAGTGGATCTGGCGGTATTAATATCTAAAACGTGAATGATGTTGTTCAGTATCCGGACATGCGAATGGGGGTACCAGTTCAAGCCAAACCTGACCATATCCGCCTGTCCGCCTTTGATTACGCCGCTGTTCATGTCGATATAATCGTAACCGGCCGCTACTTCCCATGCCCCCCAGCCTGGCCCGTTCAATTGAAAATTCTGCTTGGGCCTTATTCGATTCGCCGCACCATTCCGGACGTGATAAGTCCTGGATTCTCCGGTCAAAAAGTAACTGACATAACCGTAGTAGCCTGTCAGATGCTCGCCGCTGTAGCCCAGCCCATTGATATTGGTTCGTAAATACTCCGTCTGAACCGAGAACGGACCGTGTACCAGCCAGCCTTCCGCACCGAAGCGATCGTAGCTGTCTATCCGCCGGGAACCCGGCTCACCCCTTTCGCCGATGCTCAGGTTGCCGGTATTCAGCACACTGGTGCGATCCACATTCGTTCCGGGGAAGGCAAAGAACGCCATCCCGCCGCCGGGACCGCCTTGAGCCGACGGCGTCCCCGCTACACGGCCGCTGGCTGTGTATTGGGTGTTGACAGCAGTGTGCCCCGCCGAAATACCGACATGCAAAAATCGGGTTTCATCTTCCATCCATGGTCTGCCCGTGATACGGCCGATGCCTTCCCAGCTTTGATCTCCTGCGCCATTGTTACGGCTGTTGTTACCGGCCACGTTGACTGTGGTGGAAGCGGAAGACCAGGCTCCAACGGGTTCAGTTTGAAAAGCAATTCCCGTTTGAAAACGCGGGACCGCGTAATTGGCGCCAATACCTGTTTTGTAGGTATTGGGATTGTCGACGAACGCATTGACCGACATGTGACGCTCGATAAACGTGAGATAGCGGTTACTGGTGGCTTCTTCCAGACTGAAAGGTTCCTTGAATGAACCGACTTTAACCGAAAAAGGATTGGTTACATTCAGGCGCACAAAAGCATCGGTGATTCCCGACTCTACCGAGCCATTACCTCGACTGAAGTCATACTCGAATTTGTAATCCCAGATTCTGAAGAAACTACCTTCAACACCGAGACGAACGCGGCGAATAGTTACGCCACTATTCAATTCATTAGGCAGGTTGTTGCCGGTAGCGGGCAAAGCATCATTGATAAAATTATATTGCGAACCAGCCTGTATCCGGCCATTGACCGCAAACGTAAAATTACCGTCTTTACTTACGAAATGCGGCGCACCGTCATGAAACGCGATGTGGACTTTTTCGGTTTCCTTGACGCGCTCGTCGAGCGAGGCAATATCACTGGTAAGACGTGCCCCCATCATCTTGGACTTTAATTCTATGTCCCTGCGAACGTTGGATAATTCCGTCGCGACGGTTTGATCTGTTGCCGCATTTGCGGTTTTATCCGCGGTTTTATCCGCCGTTTCATCCGGTTTCTTCTCCGCTGCCTTGTTGGTCGACGCCCCTGCTGTCTTGTCCGCCGCCTTCGCCGGAGCATCTTCTTTCACAAAAGAACCCATATGTACGCGGCCAGGCCCGGGTTTTGCATAAATTTGTTCCGTTTTGGTATCGACATAAAGATCGATCGCAGAAGCTCCGGTTGCTACACCTGCGCCTAAAACGGCGGTAATTGCTAACGTAAGCTTGGACAATTTCATTAATGCTCCTTTTCCCGGTTGTTTATCGAAAACTGGCCCGAGAATAGTGCAAAGAAATGTCGGTTTTATTGCAGTTTTATCACCGTTTTGTGACAAATATAGCGAATTTGAGCTATAAGACAGGGATGCGGCTTGAATTCCGCCTTGCATAATGTCGTAAATGGAAAGGTGATGATTCTGTTACGGCCACGGCCGGGTGCGTCCGCATTCCACTTTTTTCGCTGCCGTGATAGTCTATGCGTTGAATTACTCGAATTATTGCGAACCGCTTTAATTTTCCCAAAATTTTCCCCAAGACC
>JAKDLC010000378.1 GCA_030453055.1 Nitrosospira sp. | reverse complement strand
GAGCAAAGTCATCCTCAACAACCGGATCGTGCCCTAAGCGGCCATCCGGGCAGCAACCGCAACAACAAGCAACCGCACCAGCCAAAGCCGCCTGCCCCGCAAGCCGGGGCGGGCGGTTTCAATTGGGGGATCACAATTTCATTGTTTTCTTATAATGATCATGAACCACTCGCAAGGCTTACTCTCAGTTCAGCCCGACTGTATGACTGTATCTTTCCAGGACTCCGAGTAACCACTCCAATCCGCGTCATAATTTGTTTATTGCAAATCAGATTATTCATTCCGCGCGGGAACCAGCAAATCACGATTCCCATTGGTTTGCATGGCCGAAACGAGACCGGCGCGCTCCATCTCTTCAATCAGCCGCGCGGCGCGATTATAACCGATACGCAAGTGCCGTTGCACCAGCGAAATAGAGGCGCGACGAGACTTGAGCACCACCGCGACCGCTTCGTCATAAAGCGGATCGGTTTCGCCGCTTTCCTGCCCAGCCATTCCGCCATTTTCGCCGGCATTGCCGGCGCCTTCTTCTTCCAACGAATCAAGTACTCCATCCACATAGCGCGGCTCGCCATGCTCCTTGAGATATTCCACCACTCGGTGCACTTCCTGATCGGCGACAAACGCACCGTGCACCCGCTGAGGATAACCGCTGCCCGGAGGCAGATAAAGCATATCGCCCTGACCCAGCAACGCTTCCGCTCCCATCTGATCGAGTATGGTACGCGAGTCCACCTTGCTTGATACCTGAAATGCTACCCGCGTCGGAATATTGGCCTTGATCAGGCCGGTAATCACATCCACCGAGGGCCGCTGCGTGGCGAGCAGCAAATGCACACCCGCGGCACGAGCTTTTTGTGCAAGTCTTGCGATCAATTCCTCGACTTTCTTCCCCACCACCATCATCAAATCCGCCAGTTCGTCTATGACCACAACGATCAGCGGCATTTCTTCCAGGGGTTCCGGGGCATCCGGCGCATCCGGCTTCAAGCTGAATGGATGGGCAAGAGGCTTCCCAATCTTGATTGCGTCGCGGATTTTCTGATTGTAACCACCGAGATTGCGTACGCCGAGCGAGGACATCAACTTGTAACGCCGCTCCATTTCCGCCACACACCAACGTAGCGCGCTTGCGGCCTGTCGCATATCCGTCACCACGGGCGCCAGCAGATGCGGAATTCCCTCATACACAGATAATTCAAGCATTTTTGGATCCACCAGGATCAGACGCACTTGCTCGGGCGTAGCCTTGTAGATAAGGCTCAGGATCATGGCGTTGATCGCCACCGATTTGCCGGATCCTGTCGTCCCCGCTACCAGCACGTGCGGCATTCTTGCCAGGTCTGCCACCACCGGATGCCCGCCGATGTCCTTGCCTAACGCGATGGTCAATGGCGACCCCATGCCGGCGTAAGCCTGCGAACTGAGAATTTCCGATAACCGCACTACTTGCCGTTTGGGATTGGGAATTTCCAGACCCATGCTAGTCTTGCCGGGGATAGTCTCGACTACCCGTATGCTCACGACCGACAGTGAACGCGCCAGATCTTTCACCAGGTTGAGAATCTGGTTGCCCTTCACGCCTATCGCAGGCTCGATTTCGTAGCGGGTAATGACCGGGCCGGGGTATGCCGCCACCACCTTGACCTCCACGCCAAAATCGATCAGCTTTCGCTCGATCAGGCGGGACGTAAATTCAAGCGTGTCCGTCGACATTACCTCGATGTCCTTTTTCGCCGGCTCATCCAGCAGATGCAACGGCGGCAAAGGCGAGTCAGGCAAATCAACGAATAGCGGCGCCTGCTTCTCCTTGATCACCCGCGGCGAATCGAGAATGATGGTGGCGGGTGGTTCGATATGTAAGGGCGGCTGCTCCTGGAAACGTTTTTTGCCCACTTCGACCAATTCATCACGTCGGATTGCGGAGGCTACACCTGCGCGCCGATCCTGCCAATCTTCCCAGTAGCGCCGGATACCCAGAAAACTCCCCTCGATCATGGCCCCCAGCTTCTCGACGAAGCGCAGCCACGACAGGCCGGTAAACAAGCTGAAACCGATCGCCATCAGTATCAGCAGCGCCAAGGTGGCGCCGGTAAAACCCAGCATCTGCGACAGATTCTTGCTGATCATCTGACCCAGCAATCCCCCCGGGGCCTGCGGCAGCATTATCTTTAATGTATAGAACCGCAGCGCTTCAAACCCGCTGCTGGCGACCAGCAATGTAAGAAAACCAGCGGCTGAAACGAACAATGGACGGCGATCGAATATTCCCTCCACATCGATGCGATGGTAACTCCATAGCGCCAGATAGAGGAAAAACGCCACCCACCACCACGCGGAAACGCCGAATAAATACAGCAGCAAGTCCGCCAGCCAGGCGCCCGCGATCCCCCCGGGATTGCGCGGCGGACCGTCGCCGCTGTGGGACCAGCCAATGTCG
>JAKDLC010000051.1 GCA_030453055.1 Nitrosospira sp. | reverse complement strand
ATACGAAACAAAAGGCCAGCAAGGGCGCGCGTCAATTTATGAAACATCCGGGATATAATCCCAAGGCTGTGAGGGATTATATTATCCTGCTATTTGTTACGACTTGCCTCCCCCTTTAACGCTAACGCCAGCGCGTATAGTTTGTTTCTGCTTTCACCGCTTATTTCCGCAGCCAGTCCGACGGCCTGTTTCAGCGGCAGGTCTTTCAGTAATAGCTTCAATGTACGTTGCGCCTTGTCGTTGATTTCGCCTTCATTTCCGGACTCCGCACCCGACAACAGGAGTACGAATTCGCCTTTTTGCCGGTTGACGTCAGCTTGGAGCCAGCCAAGGGCATCACCCAAAGCACAGGTGTGGATGGTCTCGAATAATTTTGTCAGCTCCCTCGCAATGGTAAGTTGGCGACGTATACCAAGCACCTCCGCCAAATCCGCCATGCATTCGAGGATGCGGTGGGGCGCTTCGTAAAATACCAGCGTGTGAGGCAGCGATTTTAATTTTTCCAGTTCGCGCCTGCGCGGCCCGACGCTAACCGGCAGAAAACCGTAAAACAGAAAATTTGGCGTGACGATCCCTGCCGCCGACAGAGCGCACACCGCCGCGTTGGCGCCAGGAATCGGCACCACTTTGTATCCTTGATCCCGCACCAGTGTTACCAGAATGCTTCCGGGGTCGGATATCCCCGGCGTGCCGGCGTCGGTGACAAGGGCAACTGATTTTCCCTGGGCGAGCAAATTCACAACTTTTTTTGCCGTAGCGCATTCGTTGTGCCGGTGCGATGCCATCATCTTTTTGGCTAAAGAGTGATGCGTAAGCAAGTGCGCCGTAGTACGGGTATCCTCCGCGGCGATTACATCCACCGCGGCAAGGATATCCAATGCTCGCAGGCTAATGTCGCGCAGGTTTCCTATCGGTGTGGCGACGACGTATAAGGTGCCTGATGGTATCATCCTGAATCCGGCAGTTGACCGCTCATTCTTCAAACCGACGGTTGATGGCAATAAACCCGGATGTTTCATAAATTGACGCGCGCTTTTGCTGGTCTTTTGTTTCGTATAAGAATTTTGCTCGTCGGGCGTATGAATCACTACGCCATTCCCTCACCAAATCCCCCTACAAAACAAAATCCTGCGCAATCATCACGCGAATTTATGAAACGTCCGGGTTAGAACTTTATGAGTGAAGTGAGTCGCATTGTAAAATATATGTTGCCAGTGCGTTTAACGCGACCGGGAATAATGAGAGTGATCAGCCATGAAAGGTAGCGAGGCCGAGCGATATGCCGAAGAATTTCTCCTGCATCGGAACCTTATTCTGCTTCATAGAAACTACCGCTGCCGCTTCGGAGAAATCGATCTCATCATGCGTGAGGGAGTGACGTTGGTATTCATCGAGGTTCGGTTGCGCGCAAATCCGTTTTTTGGCGGCGCAGCCGCCAGCATTACGTCATCCAAACGGAGGAAGCTATTACGCACGGCACGATATTACCTTGCGTCGCTAAAAACCGAGCCGCCATGTCGCTTTGATGCAGTGTTATTATCCGCTTGTAACGAGCACAAAATTGAATGGATCAAGAATGCGTTCGGTGAATAGCAATCAATAGAGAGAATAAATGAAAAATACGAACCAAAAATGGTTGCTATTACTGGTATTGCTGTTTCCGTTTCTCCAGGGTTGCGGCCTGCTGATCGCTACCGGTGTTGGCACAGGTGTGGCGGTATCTCAGGATCGGCGTACAAGCGGTACTTTTGTGGAAGATGAAGGGATTGAGCTGAAAAGTGCTCGACGCATCAGTGAAAAATTCGGCAATAAGGTGCATGTCAATGTTACCAGCTTTAATCGTAACGTGTTGCTTACCGGGGAGGCTCCGATCGAGAACGTAAGAAAGGAAATTGGCGATCTTGTCAGGCGCATCGAACACGTGCGCAATGTCACCAATGAGATCGCGATAGCTGAAATCAGCACGTTTATGTCTCGCAGTAATGACACGTTGATTACATCCAAAGTCAAGGGACGCTTTATGGATGCGGGTAAGTTTCAGATCAATCATGTAAAGGTAGTGACAGAGAACGGCGTGGTCTATCTGCTGGGATTGGCAAACCGTAAGGAAGTCGAGAGTGCGGTAGAGATTGCCAGTTCCACCAATGGGGTACGGAAGGTAGTGAAAGTATTCGAATACCTGAATTGAGCGGGCGGTCGGCTGATTGCGCCGCGGCATGTCTTCGCCAAAACCCGTGCTTCGCCGGCGTGCTGCATCGGCCGTCCAAAAATTGATGTTTCTCGCAAATGCTCCCGGTTAACTTTATCACCCAACTTGGGGCTCTACTTCCCTCTGAGCGCCTTCTCACGGACCCGGTGGACTGTTATGCCTACGCCTACGACAATAGCCGTAAAATTTTTCCGCCCGATGCGGTGGCGTTTCCCATTACGCCGCTAGAGGTGCAAGCAATTGTGGCGCTTTGCAATGATTGTGAAATTCCGCTCACGCCGCGCGGGCGCGGCACCGGCACGTCGGGAGGAAGTCTTCCTGAACAAGGCGGCGTGGCGCTATCCCTGGAACGGATGTTACGTGTCATCTCGGTTGATCCCGCCAATCGGGTGATTGTGGCTGAACCGGGTGTTCTCAACCAAACAGTACAGGATGCGGCTGAACCTTATGGCTTTTTCTGGCCGCCCGATCCTTCCAGCGCAGCCTACTCGAGCATAGGTGGAAATCTGGCGACCTCCGCCGGCGGCCCTCATGCGGTGAAATACGGAACGACGCGCGATCATGTGCTCGGGTTGAAAGCAGTCACCGGGGGAGGCGAGGTTATCAAGACCGGTTGCTATACCACTAAAGGCGTGGTGGGCTACGATCTCACGCGGCTTTTGGTCGGTTCGGAAGGTACGCTGGCCGTAATTACCGAGGCAACGCTCAAGCTTACGCCGCTTCCCCAGTCTCGTAGCGGGATCACTGCGCATTATCGTGATGCCGGAAGTTGCGCCTCGGCAATACTCCGGATTATGGCGCTTCCCGAGACCCCCAGTGCGCTCGAGTTTCTGGATGAGGGCTCACTCGACTTGATACGCGGGCGCTTCCCCGGCATGCTGCCCGACGACACCTGCGCCATGCTGATGATCGAGGTGGATGGGCTTTCCCGTTATATTCCCGAGGCATGCGCATCCGTTCTGGATGCGTGCCGCAATGTGGGCCTGATTCATGCGGAGGAGGTTGCGGACGCCGCGACGTTGTGGCTGGCCCGAAAGACGCTGTCTCCACTGCTGCGCGAGATAGCGCCAAGGAAAATTAACGAGGATGTGGTTGTGCCCGTTTCAGCATTACCGCAATTTCTGGATGGACTGGCGCAACTGAGCAGCAAGTACGGGATCGCCAATGTCAATTTCGGTCATGCCGGCAACGGCAATATTCATGTGAATCTGTTAGTGAATCCTGATAGCGGCGATGAGATGGATCGGGCGGAGAATTGTCTGAATGAGATTTTCGACCTGGTAATCAGGCTCAATGGTACGTTGTCAGGTGAACATGGGGTAGGCAGCGAAAAACGTGCTTACATCAGCAAGGAGATCGATGCGCCAACGCTGGCATTGATGAAAGAAATCAAACGGCTGTTCGACCCCCGTAACATTCTTAATCCGGGAAAGTTATTTCCGTGACCTGATTAGCACCTGCTATCCCGCTGTCCTCAGCAGTTCTGCGATATCTTGCGCAAAGACATCGCCAGTTGCGCCATTGCTTACGTATAGTCTCAATTTTCCCTTGGGATCAAAGATATAAGTGCCGGTGGAGTGGTCCATCGTGTGATGGTCCGGAGACTGCCCCGCCTGCTTCTGATACACAACCTTGAATTCATTGGCGATATCCTTCGTTGCCTGTGCATCACCGGATAGACCCAGGAATGAGGGATTGAACGCGGACAAATATTGCTTGAGCTGCGCGGGGGTGTCGCGTTCCGGGTCTACCGTAACGAATAACACTTGCACACGCGCCGCATCCTTGCCCAGTTTCTGCATGGCGGCGGCAAGTTGCCCCATGGTGGCGGGACACATATCGGGGCAATGCGTGTAGCCAAAAAATAATACGATGGCCTTACCCTTGAAGTCGGCCAGCGAACGGGTCTCACCCGTGGGGTCAGTTAGCTCGAAATCCCTGCCGAAATCGGCGCCCGTGATATCCGTTGAGAGAAACGTTGGCTTTACGGCATTACCGCAACCCACCAGGAAAAGCGTCATCGACCATACTACGATCGCGTAGAAACGATGACGCCTCATGAAAACCCAATCAGAAACGGAGATAATGATCCACCAGCAGTACGGTAAACAAGGCGGCCAGATAAAAGATTGAATAGCGAAAAGCCTTTCGTGCAATCTGGTCACTATAATCCACGTAGATTTTTACTGCGTAATATAGAAATACTGCATCCAGCGCCACTGCGCCGGCCAGGTAGATGAGCCCGCTCATCTGCGTAGCGTAAGGCATCAATGTCACGCCGATGAGTATCAGCGTGTACAGCAGGACATGCAAACGGGTGAATTTGTCGCCATGGGTTACCGGCAGCATCGGCATGCCGACTTTCGCGTATTCCAGCTTGCGGTAGAGCGCCAGCGCCCAGAAATGAGGAGGCGTCCACGCGAAGATAATGAGAAACAGCAGCAGCGCGTCGGCGGTTACTTCACCCGTCACGGCCGCCCAGCCCAGTACGGGCGGCATGGCGCCGGAAGCACCGCCAATGACGATATTCTGCGGAGTCATGGGTTTCAGTATGACAGTGTAGATAATGGCGTAACCAACAAAGGTGCCGAGCGTAAGCCACATCGTCAGCGGATTCACCAGTTGGTGAAGGATCAACAGGCCAGTGCCGCCGATCAACGCCAAAAAGAAGAGGGTTTCGGGTGAGGTCACTTTTCCCCGTGGCAAGGGCCTGCCGCGCGTGCGCGCCATAACGGCGTCGAGCTTTTGTTCCACCAGACAGTTTACCGCCGCGGCCGCGCCGGCGACGAGCGCAATTCCCAACGTGCCAAATACCAGCGCATCCAAAGGAACCGCCCCGGGGACCGACAGAAACATGCCGATAAATGCGGTAAAAACGATGAGCGATACGACTCTCGGTTTGGTCAGGCGGTAAAATTCCTGTATACGCGAAGCGGTTTGCTGAAAAACCAGACTGGTGGCCATGACTTCATCTCCTAATTCATTGCAGGCAGGAACCTGCTATTAACCGACTTTGAGAAAATTTTGAGAAATTGAAGCAAATTACTTGCGGTCTATTATCTATTTATTACCCATCGCACGTGCGGTTTGCCAAACTAGCGGCTATGGATACATCTCAGTGTTTTGCATCCGTCCCCATCGCGTGTTCCAATTGAGAAACCTTGAGTAACCGCTTGATATCTTTTGCCATCTTGGAGGGATCCGCATTCTTTGGAAAACGCATCATCAAATTCGAGATAGGATCTATGACGTAGATGTGATCCCGTTGCGATGCCGTTGCCGGAATCTCCGCGAGTAATTCGCTATCCTTGGCGCTTATAAACCGCGTACCTTTGAACTCCTCCGCAATTTTCGGGTCAGGCGCTTCATTATCGTCGATCAGCCAAACCCGTTCTATTCGATCCTTCTCCGCATTTTGCATCGTGCGCACCTGACGCATGTAATATAGTTTTTGGCGGCATTGCTCATCGCATTTTCCCGAATCCACCGACAGCAACACCCACTTGCCGCGTAGCTGACGCATTCGGAAAATGGTATTGTCGGATTGATTCAGAGCGTTACCCACCAGGGGTTTAACTTCGAGCAATTCACCGTAATTGACGCTGGAGGGTCTTACCTCCCAAAAATAGAGTGTGTAAGAAGCGATAATGGGCGCGCACATCACTACCAGCAATAAAATCAGCGTACGCCTATTTGTTCTGGTTGCTTTTGGAGCGCTCTCGTTTGACACTTAACACCAAATAAATAATCAATACGGCCAGCGCCATGGCGAACCATTGAAACGCGTAGCCAAGATTCCTGGCGGAACCCGAATCCGGGCGGGCCCACTGACGCACTAAGCCGTCCTTAACATCATCCTGTTGCAGTATCATTATGGGCTGTAGCGTCAACCCTGTCGCATCGCGGTAACGCTCCAGATCGAGGTTGCCCCAAACCTGGCCCGACACCATCTCTTTTGAAAGCTCCAGCGTTTTCTGTACCGCTGCCGTCGCAATTCCTGAAACAGCGACTGTACCCTCGGGTGTAGATACCTGCGGCAATTTGCTCCGGTCGCGGTCTGCGGCCACCCAGCCTCTATTCACCAGAACAACCATGGAACTTGTATCAATTCTTAGCGGAGTGATGACGTGATAGCCCGCAACTCCTTGGTGTATCTTATTATCCAGATAAATCGTGTGCTTTGGTAAATACACGCCGCGCACTTCAACCCCACGGTACTGAAAATCCTCGAGTTTGACCGGAATCGTGGGCAACGCTACCGCCGGCTGCCGCGAGAGCATGTCAAGCCGCTCCTGTCTCGATTCCTTTTCCTGGGCTCGGGATAGTTGCCAGTTGCCAAGTTGCAGCATGATTACTATGACAACCGCCGCCGCCACTGTTGACCATAATCGCGGCGTAAAGCGCCAGCCTGAAATAGTCATTGGATAGTATGCGGAACTCGGCTAAACTTGTTCCCGGACCCTAATAGTTACAGGAATAAAATGTTAAAGACTGCCGTCATACTATTTCTGTTTTTCTTCATACTCGCCAGCCTGGCGTCCGCTATGTATTACTTGGTCAAGGACAAGGGGCAGGGAACGCGCACAGTCAAGTCTCTGACCCTTCGCATTAGTTTGTCGCTTCTTCTGTTCGGCCTCCTGATGCTGGGGACCTATCTGGGCTTCATCCCGCTCTAGCCGCCTGTCAGCTTAAAGCAACCGGATGAACAGGTTCGATCCTTCAAGTCCGGACAGGCTGTTTAGGATAGCTGTTTATATCAGCCAATAAACAAAAATAAACAATCCAAGCCAGACCACGTCCACAAAGTGCCAATACCAGGCGACCCCCTCAAAGCCAAAATGATTTTCGGGCGTGAAGTGGCCTGCCAGTACGCGGCACCATATGACGAACACCATGATGGAACCCACCGTCACATGGAAGCCGTGAAAACCGGTCAGCATGAAAAATGACGCACCATAGGCGCCGGTCGTGAGTTTGAGGTTGAGTTCGGTATAAGCATGACCATACTCGTACGCCTGCAGGCCGACAAAGAGAAACCCCAGAGCAAACGTCAGAAACAAACCCAGTTTCAGTTGCCCGCGCTTGTTCAGCTTAAGCGCCCAGTGCGCCCAGGTAACGGTCACACCCGATGTCAGCAGTATCACGGTATTGATTGCCGGAAGACCCCAAGGGCCCATGGGCATGAACTTCTCGGTGATTCCCGGGCCGGCCGTAGGCCAATCGCCGGTGAAATCCGGCCACAGGATTTTATGCTCCAGGTCAGAAAGCCAGGGGATCGAAAAGATCCGCATGTAGAACAGCGCCCCAAAGAAGGCGGCAAAAAACATGACTTCGGAAAAAATGAACCAGCTCATGCCCCAGCGAAACGATTTATCCACCTGCTCGTTGAACTTGCCGCTTTCACTCTCCCGCGCAACCGTACGGAACCAGACAAAACACATATAAAAGAGAATGCAAAAGCCAATGGTCAGCAGCACATAACCGATCGGAAGTCTGTTGACTGAAAATGCCGCACCGAAACCCATGAATAATAGCGCTATCGACCCGGTCATCGGATAGGTCGATGGTGCTGGAACGTAGTAGTGACCGTGACCTGCTTCTTGGCTCATGCTCTTTCTCCCGCGTGTAATGTAATTAATTTTTTAACTTGTCACAAATTTGACCAGCAATAGCACGCCCACCACAAACAGCGCCGCCCCAATGATGCCAGCAATAATCACCTGCCCCATTGCCAAGGTCGCCGCATCATGGTCGTGATCGGTATGTTTCCGGACACCAAAGAAAGCCCAGGCTACCGCTTTCATCGCCTGTAAGAATGTCCCCTTAGCCGGTTTCTCACTGCTGTCTTTCAACTCCGTTTCGCCTTGCTCCCCGTACGCGCGTCTTCCGCACCCGCAACATTGTCACTTCCAAGCTCAAAAAAAGTATACGAAATGACCACGCTGCCATAATCTGCCGGCAAACCAGGTTCAATCATGAATTGAACCGGCATCTGCCTGACCTCGTTCGGTTTTAATACCTGTTTGGTGAAACAGAAGCACTCCAGTTTCTTCAAATGCTTTACAAGCAACTGCGGACTGTAACTCGGTATTGCCTGCCCGTTGATCTCCCGATTGGAGTTATTCCTGACTTCGTACATCACCTGAACCAATTCACCGGGATGGACGCGCACGCTGGATTGAAGCGGTTTGAATTGCCATGGCAATCCGCGCGTATTGGCATCCAGCTGTACGGTTACCCAACGGCTGGTATCGATCTGTGTATTTTCCGCCAGCGTATCCGCCTGCAGCAGATTATTGATACCCGTAACCTCGCAAATCTTCTCATAAAACGGTACCAACGCAAAGCCGAAGCCAAACATGGCCACTGTAATAATCAGCAGCTTTTTCATTAATACGGAATTGGCCTGGATTACATTCATTACCAGTTTTTTATAATGACTGCGAGAAAAATTCCAACTACGATCGCCAGCAGAATCAGCGCTGTTCTGACTGCTCCACGCCTTCTTTCCGCGTCTTCCGCTGGCATACCCATTACGTGCCCGTTATAAACTACCTGACGACCGGAGGCGTCTCGAAGCTATGGTAGGGCGCCGGCGATGGCAATGTCCACTCCAATGTTTTAGCGCCTTCCCAAGGGCTTGCCGGTGCTTTCGCTCCGCCACGGATGCATTTCAACACCACGTAGAGGAAAAGCAGTTGGCTAAAGCCAAATCCGAAGGCGCCGATGCTGGAAATCATGTTGAAATCGGCGAACTGGAGCGCGTAGTCGGGAATACGGCGCGGCATGCCCGCCAGCCCCAGGAAGTGCTGCACAAAGAAGGCAAGGTTGAAAAAGAACATCGACATCCAGAAATGCACTTTGCCCAGCGTTTCATCGTACATGTGGCCGGTCCATTTCGGCAGCCAGTAGTACGCCCCGCCAAATATCCCGAACAATGCGCCCGATACCAAGACGTAATGGAAGTGCGCAATCACATAGTAGGTATCCTGTACCTGGATATCAATCGGAACGATCGCACATATTACGCCGCTGAGTCCGCCAATAGTAAACAGGAAAATAAAACCGATGGCGAACAGCATGGGCGTTTCGAAGGTCATGGAACCGCGCCACATGGTGGCGGTCCAGTTGAAGACTTTCACGCCGGTTGGTATCGCGATCAGCATGGTGGCGTACATGAAAAACAGCTGTCCGGTTACCGGCATGCCGACGGTGAACATATGGTGCGCCCAGACGATGCAGGACAGAATGGCGATGGACGCGGTAGCGTATACCATCGAGGAATAGCCGAACAACGGCTTGCGCGCAAAGGTCGGGATGATTTCCGAGACGATGCCGAATGCCGGCAGAATCATGATATAGACTTCCGGGTGCCCGAAGAACCAGAAAATATGCTGGAACATCACCGGGTCGCCCCCGCCTGCCGCGTTAAAGAAGTTGGTGCCAAAATTGCGGTCGGTCAGCAGCATGGTAACCGCACCCGCCAGCACCGGCATCACCATGACCAGCAGATACGCCGTAATCAGCCAGGTCCAGACGAACAACGGCATTTTCATCATCGTCATGCCCGGCGCGCGCATGTTGAGAATGGTGGTGATGATGTTGATCGATCCCATGATGGAAGAAGCGCCCATGATATGGAGAGCGAATATGCCCATATCCATACCCATACCCATTTGCACCGACAACGGCGGATAAATCGTCCAGCCACCCGCGGGCGCGCCGCCCGGTACGAAGAACGAGCCTATCAGCAACAGCGCCGCCGGCGGCAGCAGCCAGAAGCTCCAGTTGTTCATGCGGGCGAACGCCATATCCGGCGCGCCGATCATCATCGGTATCTGCCAGTTGGCGAAGCCGACAAAGGCCGGCATGATGGCGCCAAACACCATCACCAG
>JAKDLC010000377.1 GCA_030453055.1 Nitrosospira sp. | reverse complement strand
TACCACATATGGTTTGTCGGATACGGCGCAAGTCCGCGCCGCCGATATTCGCCATAGTGCGGGGCAGATGCATTTTACCGCGCTGGTGGGTGTGAATGGCAAAACTCGCAAGCTCAAAATCATGCTGAATCTGCCGGGGCTGCATAACGTCCAGAATGCGCTCGCGGCAATTGCGGTATGCAACGAGATAGGTTTGCCGGACGTCGCCATAATCCGGGCATTGGCCGGTTTCAGAGGTGTGGATCGACGTTTCCAGCGCTACGGTGAAATCGAACTGATCAGCGATGAAGGCGGCGCCGGCGGAAGTTTTACCCTGGTGGACGATTACGGTCATCATCCGGTGGAAATGGCGGCGACCATTGCGGCCGCCCGCGGCGCATTTCCCGACCGCCGCCTGGTTTTGGCGTTCCAGCCGCATCGTTACACGCGCACCCGCGACTTGTTCGAGGATTTCGTGAAAGTGCTGGCCACCACCGACGTATTGCTGTTGACCGAAGTTTACCCGGCAGGCGAAGCGCCTCTCGTGGCCGCCGACAGCAAGTCGCTTGCGCGTGCATTGAGGGTACAAGGCAAAGTCGAGCCAATTTTCGTCGAGACCGTGGACAAGTTGCCCGCCGCGATTCATGGCGTGGTGCAGAACAATGACGTAGTGCTGGTAATGGGCGCAGGTTCGGTGGGGGGAGTGGCACCCAATCTTGCAAAAGGCGTACTGGAACAACCGACTCGATAGCCAGGAGCCGGATGTTAACAAGCGTATTTTTTTACCGGCTTGGTTGCAGAGGGAAGATTCAGGGAAGATTCAGGATTCATGAATGGATATGTCAGAGAAATTAACTCATGGGCTGCACACCCTTCGCGGCGAAATGCGCATGAATGAGTCGATGAAAAAATACACCTCCTGGCGCGCGGGCGGGGGAGCGGAGCGTATCTATCTGCCGGCCGATCTGGAAGACCTGGCTCACTTCCTGCGTAGATTGCCGCGGGACGAACCGGTGCACATGGTGGGGCTTGGCAGCAATTTGCTGGTGCGCGACGGCGGCGTGCGAGGCACGGTGGTGGTGTTGCATGCACGGCTCAATGATCTGCGGTTTGAGCAAGAAAATAAGGACGGGGGATTGATTTACGCCGGAGCGGGCGTGGCTTGCGCAAGGGTGGCGCGATTCGCGGCGTCGCATGATCTGGCGGGTGCGGAGTTTTTGGCGGGAATTCCCGGTACGGTTGGCGGAGCGCTGGCGATGAATGCGGGTTGCTACAACGTCGAAACCTGGGAAATCGCCGAGCAGGTGCAAACGCTCAGCCGCGCGGGCTACCGGCATGTGGCGTTAAAGCCGGGGACAAGAGTTGAGAATCAACGGATGGGGAATTTTACCGCCGAGGAATGGTTTGTTGGGGCGTGGTTCAGACTGTTGCGTGACGAAGATGCGGCGGCGCGCAAAAAGATCAAGGAATTGCTTGCTCGACGTATCAACAGTCAGCCATTGAATCTGCCCAATGCCGGATCGGTGTTCCGCAATCCGCCGGGAGATCATGCAGCGCGGTTGATCGAGTCCTGCGGACTAAAGGGCTTTCGTATTGGCGGCGCGATGATTTCGCTCAAACATGCAAATTTTATCGTAAATACCGGCGATGCCACGGCGGCGGATATCGAAGCGGTGATCGAGGCGGCGCGTAAAACCGTGAAGGAACAAACCGGAATTGAGCTGGTGCAGGAAGTACGAATCATTGGAGTCGCGAAGTGAATCGGGTTGAATCCAAAATATATTTTTCGGAAAAAAACAATGGTGCGTAACCAGGATTTTGGGAAAGTCGCGGTTCTCCTGGGAGGCCGCTCCGCGGAGCGCGAGATTTCACTCCAAAGCGGTAAGGCCGTACTCGATGCGCTGCGCCGTCAAGGTGTAGACGCCCATCCGTTCGATCCCGCCGAAGAGCCCATGGACGCGCTCGTGCGCCAAGGATTCAATCGGGCGCATATCGCCCTGCACGGACGCTATGGCGAAGATGGCACCGTGCAAGGCGCGCTCGAACTCATGGGATTGCCCTATACCGGCAGCGGTGTGATGGCAAGCGCGTTGGCAATGGATAAATGGCGTACCAAGTTGCTATGGCAGGCGGCGGGAATCAGTACCCCCCGCCACGCTTTGCTGGACCCACGAAGCGACTTTGACATAGTGGTAAAAGAGCTTGGCCTGCCGCTGATTGTCAAGCCTTCACGAGAGGGCTCAACCATCGGCCTGACCAAGGTGATGGTTGCCAAGGATTTGCCGGCTGCATGCGAACTGGCGGCAAAGCACGACACGATGGTGCTGGCGGAGCAATTTATCGAAGGAATGGAGCTGACCGTCGCCATTCTCGGCGAGATCGCGCTGCCGCTGGTAAGGATCGAGACAGCAGGCGGCTTATACGATTATCAGGCCAAATATATTTCCCGGGATACCCGGTACTTTTGCCCGAGCGGTTTATCCGCCGCGCAGGAGCAGGTAATCCAG
>JAKDLC010000376.1 GCA_030453055.1 Nitrosospira sp. | reverse complement strand
AAATGAGACCCGTCCAGCAACTCTGTCAGAAGCAGGACGGATTGCCCTATGAGCAACATCAGCCCTATCTGGGGCGCCTGCTTCAGCCATCCGAAAACACGCAAACGCCGGTGGAACGCCAGCGCGGCGAAAGCCATGATACTGTACGCCAAGGCATGTTGGCCAAACGTACCGGCCTCGCCGATATCCATTAACAGGCCCAAACCGAAAGCCACGCTCATGCCAACCCGCCCGGGTTGATTGATACACCAGTAAAGTATCACCAATGCGAGGAAATCCGGCCAAAAAGTCGACATTAGTGGTAACAGATTCAGCAACAACGCCGCCATCAGGCTGAGAGCGATGAACGGGCCTTTGACGGGAAGCAGGATTTCCTGTTTAGGGTGATTAGCGAACGCCAAATTTTTCTCGCTTTTTGCCCTCGGGCTTGACTTCAATTGTTTCCGCCGGATTTTCCTTAATGGATGTTGACAGAGATAATATCAATAGGTGAGATAATATCAATAACTGCCGATGGTTACCCACGCCGGCGACAGGTGTGCAGGTAACCTGGGCGAAGACATAACTGGGATTGCGCTCTATGCTCGACACCGTCGCCACGGGAAGGCCAGGCGGATAAACGCCATCTATTCCGGAAGTCACCAGTATATCGCCCTCCTTGAGATCAGCATTGACCGCCAGATAACGCAATTCGAGGGTCCCATCCTTGCCTGTGCCGGATACCACCGAGCGCAAGCCATTGCGCACCACCTGCACCGGCACCGAATGATCCTTATCGGTAATAAGCGTGACTTCGGACAGCCACGGAGAGTTGCGGGTAATCTGTCCCACTACGCCTGCATCGTCCACCACGATCTGGCCCGGCTGAATCCCGCTTTGACTGCCTTTATCAAGCATGACCTTGCGGTTGAACGGATCGCGTGGAACGTGCAGGATTTCGGCCATGACCGTTTTGCTTTCCAATCGTTGAGCGGCTTCCAGCAGTTTGCGCAACTGTGCGTTTTCAGCCTCCAGCGCCCCCAACTGCTGAAGTTGCCCGTGGTCGACCAGGTATTGCTGCTTGAGATGCGCATTTTCCTCCGCCAACTGCCCGCTGGCGAAAACTCCGCTTATTGTGTCATGGATCGCCGTGGGTACATTGGCCAGTTGTTGTAATGGATGGATCACCACAGCGAGAGCCTGGCGGATTTCGGAGAGATAGTTGAATCGGCTATCAACCGCCATCAGTAATAACGACAGCAGTACAAAAAAAACCAGCCGTGTCAGCAGACTGGGGCCTTGCCTGAAAAACTGAGGGGCTGTTTCCATTGCGTCCCGGATTTCAGGATTCCCGATACAGTGAGCCCCCGCTCAGGTCGGGCCGCGGGCTAATCACTGGCGAATATACCGACCAGTTGATCCATATTTTCCAGCGCGACACCCGAGCCCCGCACGACGCAGGTAAGCGGGTCTTCCGCGATGATTACCGATAAGCCGGTTTCTTCCATCAGCAAGCGGTCGATGTCGCGCAGCAACGCGCCGCCTCCGGTCAGCACCATGCCTTTTTCGGCGATGTCCGCGCCTAGTTCAGGCAGCGTGTGCTCCAGCGCGGATTTGACCGCACTGACGATGCTGTTCAGGGGATCGGTCAGCGCTTCGAGAATTTCGTTACTGGAGATGGTAAAGCTGCGTGGAATTCCTTCCGCCAGGTTACGTCCCTTGACTTCCATTTCGCGGACTTCAGATCCCGGAAAGGCCGAGCCGATCTCCTTCTTGATCAATTCGGCGGTGACTTCGCCGATCAACATGCCATAGTTGCGGCGAATGTAATTGATGATGGCTTCGTCGAACTTATCGCCGCCAACACGCACCGAATTCGAATAAACGATGCCACCCAGCGAAATCACACCCACTTCGGTCGTGCCCCCGCCAATATCGACCACCATCGAGCCGGTCGCGTCCTCGACCGGTAAATTGGCGCCGATAGCCGCGGCCATCGGCTCTTCGATCAATTCCACCTTGCGCGCGCCGGCGCCGTAGGCCGCTTCGCGGATGGCGCGGCGCTCGACCTGGGTGGAACCGTAAGGGACACAAATCACGATGCGGGGATTGGCGGAAAACAATCGCGGCGGATTCACCTTTTTGATGAAGTGCTTCAGCATTTGTTCGGTGACGGTAAAGTCGGCGATTACGCCGTCCTTCATGGGCCGGATCGCAGTGATATTACCTGGGGTGCGACCCAGCATCTGCTTGGCCGCCAGGCCTACTTGCTGAATGACTTTCTTGCCGTTGGGTCCGCCATCCTGACGTATCGCCACCACCGAAGGCTCATTCAGCACAATGCCCTGACCACGAACATAAATCAAAGTATTGGCGGTGCCCAGGTCTATCGCCATATCGGTCGAAAAATAGCCCCTCACTACATTATTGTTTATAAAATTAAGCATGGTTACGGAATCCGTTGGGAAGACGATGATAAAGCGCGAAAAGAATGCGTTGCTCAAACAGGCTATG
>JAKDLC010000375.1 GCA_030453055.1 Nitrosospira sp. | reverse complement strand
CAGTATACGTATTGCATCGCCAGAATGATTCACGAACAAATTATTGTACAGCGCGATATTGCCCTCACCCTGAAACAATGACTCGTGCATGTTCTGATAAAAAAAATTACCATAGACGAGATAGCGGTCATCCGCTCCCGGCCCCGTGAGCGGCCAATGCCCGACCAGCACATTAGGCCTTGCCATCCCCTGGGGCGATCCGCCATTCGCCTTGCTGAAAACATTGTGGCGGATAATCGTCTCACTGCGCTCGTGCGGCATCTCCGGCAGCGTCGGGCGAGGCTGTTGATGCTTGATCTGCAAGTTATAACCGGGCGTATCGACGATCAGATTGCGCTCGATCAATCCCGCTATGAATGGCGCCCGTCCGTCCGAATCGCCGAGGTAGAGTCCCGTACCGGCGCCTTCGATCACGTTGTTGCGAATCACCCAGCCCCAGGCCGGGCATTTGGTGGAAATACCCACCGTTTGCTGATTGTTGCCGTGACCGCGCACGCGTAGCCCATCGAGCGTGATGTGGTGCGCCCAGTCCGCATGCCCTTCACATTTCACCCCGTCGACCGGCAGATTTCGACCATCCAGATCCAGATTGCGAATATTGACGTAGCGCGAATTAACGATACTGATCGTGTTATGCCCGGGTCGTGCCACAAAAACCGCTCGCGGCCCGCTATCCGGCCCCGAGATCGTAATCGGCGCCTGCGCGGCGCCCTGGAGGTGTCGAACTGGCAGGCCGTGCTTATACTCTCCCGGCATCAGACGCAAGTCAGCCCCCGGCTCTAGTATTTTCAGTTTTGCAAGATAAGTGTCAGGGGTCGCCGTGTGGGCTGTGCCGGCAAAAGCAGACCATGCGCAAAATAGTGCGCCGGCAAGCGTTATGATCAATTGAAACAACCCGATACGATTTGATTTGATCATATAGACATCGTTAAGGAGGCTACGGAAAGCATTTTACCCGAGCGCCAACCAAGTGTTAGCAACAGCCAATCAAGCTTGAGTTGCACATGCGGAGGTATTCGTTTATAGTAAACGCAACTTTGTTGCAATACGTCATTTATGTCTATCGGTGTTCGAAAGCGAGCAGAAGAGATGGTCCGGCGCACCGGAGATCGGGCGACGTCTGGCAGAGTTCGCGTTCTTGCGCTTCTACTGGCGGAACAACGGGCCATTACGCATCACGAAATCGAAGAGCGCTTGAGCGGTGGGCGCAGGTTGGACCGGGTCACACTCTATCGCGTGCTGGAATGGCTGAGCGAAAAATGTCTGGTGCATAGGGTGGTGAATGATGATCGGGTATGGCGCTTTCGCGCAAATGCCCATTCGGATACGCACCAACATGCGCATTTCAAATGTACGCGCTGTACAACGGTCATTTGCCTCGATGATCCACAGGCCGCGTATGACGGCCCGCTACCGGCGGGTTACCGGCTTCAGGAAATCGAGCTGACGGTCAAAGGCTTGTGCGCGGCGTGCGCGTGACCAATCTCCCATTCATGCGGTAACGTTATTTTACTGTCGGGGAAAATCCCATTTCATGATATCACGTAAGGGATTGTTTTTAGTTTTAGTATTTGCGTTGTCATTCGTTCCTGTCTTTCAGGCGGCGCATGCGCTCACGCACATCGTGCATGTAGACCCCATAGGCGCGGCTCAGGCCGATAGCGATCAAGGGCATGACGAAATCGATGCCGACAGCGGCGCCGACAGAATCTGTCTTGAGTGCCTGGCGTTGACAGCGTTCAGCATCTTCCTTCCTGTCCTCGCGATTTTCTTTTTTGATCAAATGAAGCGGCAGCGGCTGCCGCAATTGAAATCCGGCCGTATCCTCCTCAATTTTTCCTTCTCCTATCTCACGCGCGCGCCTCCGCGAGCGTAATCCCTTTGTTTCTTTAACTAACCGACCTTGGCCGGGATTCGTCGTTTGACGTTTGCCGATCGATTCGGGTCGTGTTCAGCCCCAAGCAGCCGGTTATCGAATTTGACGATGTAATGTAGTCGCGTGAAATCATCGGTTTCCGGCTTTCAGGAAATTGGCATAAATTTTCGGGTTGCAGTGTGATGGGTGCGCGTTCACAAGGTGCGGGCGGACTATTCAGGAGATTTCTGAAACCATCCCGCGAGAGAGGACTTGCTCAAAGGTTTGCTGGAGCCGTTATCACCATGGCGATGGCATTTGGCCTATCGCCCGCTCAAGCCGAGAGCGCCGGCAAGGAGGGCGTCCTGCCGCCGGTCGTGGTGACCGGTACGCCATTTGAGAACCGTAGTGAACTTGACATGGCGCAACCCGTGTCAGTATTGCGGGGCGACGATCTTCGCCGCAAGCGGGAAGCGAGTCTGGGCGATACGCTTTCGCGTGAATTGGGCGTGGCGTCAAGTTTCTTCGGTCCGGGCGCGGGTCGTCCGATCATTCGCGGCCTGGACGGTCCGCGCATCCGGGTGCTGGAAAACGGCATCGGCACGCTCGATCTTTCGAGCGTCAGTCCGGACCATGCCG
>JAKDLC010000374.1 GCA_030453055.1 Nitrosospira sp. | reverse complement strand
CGAAACAAAAGACCAGCAAGGGCGCGCGTCAATTTATGAAATATCCGGGCTAATAACCGAAGCGCTTCTGTAAAGGGAATACGGCGAGGGTCTGAAGTGTCAATCGCACAAATTTGACCACTTTTGAAAAGTGAACCTCGGATACTCGGTCAGTTTTGCACGATGATTAACAGCGACCGATCCAATCATTCATAATCACGCTGTCGTACGCACCCGCTATTCATACCATACGCCGGAAGATTTCAATTACCCGTGCCTATCTGTTCAGGTTCAATGTGTTCACTAAGCCGGCCCCAGCCGCTTTGGGGTAAAATGAGTTTTTCACGGATTCTTCATGACGACCGGCATCACCATTGCCCTTTCCAAGGGTCGCATTTTTGACGACACCGTACCGCTGTTAAAAGCAGCGGGCGTCGTTGCGCTGGACGATCCTGAGACATCGCGCAAACTGATCCTCCCCACCAATCGTGATAACGTGCAGCTTATCATTGTGCGCGCGTCCGATGTGCCAACGTACGTACAGTACGGCGCGGCGGATATGGGTGTCGCGGGCAAGGACGTGTTGCAGGAGCATGGCGGGTCGGGGCTTTATCAGCCGCTGGATTTGCAAATCGCCCGCTGCCGCATGATGGTCGCGGTGCGCGATGAATTCGATTACGAATCCGCAGTCCGCCGGGGGGCTCGCGTGCGAGTCGCGACCAAGTATTTACGTACGGCGCGCGAACACTTCGCCGAAAAAGGCATGCATGTCGACCTCATCAAGCTCTATGGCTCGATGGAGCTTGCGCCGCTGGTAGGATTGGCGGATGCGATCGTCGATCTGGTTTCCAGCGGCAATACGCTAAAGGCCAACCATCTCAAGGCGGTGGAAGAGATCATGCCGATTTCGGCACGGCTGGTCATCAACCAGGCGGCGTTGAAATTGAAACGGGAAACGATCCAGCCGATGCTGGAAGCATTTTCAGCGGCGGTCCCGAAGATATGAATCAGAAATACCGTCTCCGAAACCGTAACCCATAGCCAGAATTCCTTCTCATGATTCAGATCAAGCGATTGTCTTCCACCGATACCGGCTTCAATGAAGCGTTAGCGACATTGCTGGCTTTTGAAGACGTCCAGGATGCCAAACTGGACGCGACGGTCGCGAATATTCTTGCCGATATAAAAAAACGCGGCGATGAGGCCCTGCTGGAATACACGCGCCGCTTCGATCATCTGGATGCGGCCGCGGCGGCAGAGCTTGAATTGCCTCAAAACCGCTTGCAACAAGCGCTGCAGGGTTTGCCCACGGATCAGCGGAACGCTCTGGAGCAAGCCGCCGGGCGGGTGCGCGCCTATCACGAAAAACAGCTGGCGCAATCCTGGAGCTATACGGAACCGGACGGTACGCTGCTCGGTCAGAAAATAACCCCTCTGGATCGCGTCGGATTATACGTCCCCGGCGGCAAGGCGTCTTATCCTTCCTCCGTACTGATGAACGCGATTCCCGCCACCGTGGCGGGAGTGAACGAGCTCATCATGGTGGCGCCCACGCCCGGCGGTGAAACAAACGACCTGGTGCTGGCCGCGGCGGCGATTTGCGAAGTCGACCGCGTATTCGCCATCGGCGGCGCCCAGGCCGTCGGGGCCTTGGCCTATGGCACTTCGACCGTGCCGCGGGTGGATAAGATTGTCGGCCCCGGCAACGCGTATGTGGCGGCGGCCAAACGCCGTGTATTCGGTGTGGTGGGCATAGACATGGTGGCGGGCCCTTCTGAAATCCTGGTGATTTGCGATGGCGGCACCGACCCCGACTGGATTGCGATGGATTTGTTTTCGCAAGCCGAGCATGATGAGATGGCGCAGGCAATCCTGCTTTCTCCCGATGCTGCTTTTATCGCCGCGGTGGCGGCAAGCATTGCACGGCAATTGGAGACCATGCCGCGCAAATCCGTAATCAGCGCGTCGTTGGAGGCCCGTGGCGCGTTGATCCAGGTTCGTGACCTGGATGAAGCCTGCGTCATCGCCAACCGCATCGCGCCCGAACATCTGGAGTTGTCGGTCGAGCGGCCGGAAGAATGGGTGGAAAAAATCAAACATGCGGGGGCGATTTTCCTGGGGCGCTACACTTCCGAAGCGCTCGGCGATTATTGCGCCGGCCCCAATCATGTGTTGCCCACGTCACGTACCGCGCGCTTTTCGTCGCCGCTGGGCGTGTATGATTTTCAGAAGCGCAGCAGCCTCATCCAGGTGTCCGAGCAAGGCGCTGCAAAACTCGGCGCGATTGCTTCAATTCTGGCTCATGGAGAGGGCTTGCAAGCCCACGCGATGTCGGCGGAATATCGTTACAGGAAAGGCGAGTAGTCACCAAACCTGCTCTGAGTCAAGACCGAAAAACAGCCCGTCCTTGCGACTTGCGCCGAGTCATGCGAAGATAAATTATGGAGAGAAAATCACAAATGACCCCACAACAACTTCAACAACTCGACCAGCGCCTGAACCAATGGCGGACCGACCACGCG
>JAKDLC010000373.1 GCA_030453055.1 Nitrosospira sp. | reverse complement strand
GGAGGGTTTCATCGTTACTTCGGCAAGCTCCGCCTTGAATCCACTTTTCTCCAGCGCCGTTCTGACGGCGGCGAATTCATACGGCGCGGTGATGACCTCGATGCTGGCGTCATCGTTGCTGACGACATCCTCGGCCCCTGCTTCCAGCGCCGCTTCCATCAGCTTGTCCTCGTTGGTACCGGGAGCAAAAAGCAATTGCCCGCAATGCTTGAACATGAATACGACCGAACCATCCGTGCCGAGATTGCCCCCGTACTTGGTAAACGCGTGGCGCACATCGGCCACGGTGCGTACCCGGTTATCGGTCATGCAATCGACCAACACCGCCGCCCCGGCGATACCGTAGCCTTCGTAGCGTATTTCTTCATAATTCACTCCCTCCAGATCTCCGCTGCCGCGCTTGATCGCCCGATCGATGTTGTCCTTGGGCATGTTTTGCTCGTAAGCCTTATCGACGGCCAGACGCAATCGGGGATTGCTGGCGGGATCCCCCCCGCCCATCCGCGCGGCTACGGTAATTTCCTTGATGAGACGGGTGAAAATCTTGCCGCGCTTGGCGTCCTGCGCGGCTTTCTTGTGTTTGATATTTGCCCACTTGCTGTGACCCGCCATGATGCCCCTCAGTCCGGTGTCCGGTTCCCTATATTGAAGTGGTGCAATGTTATCATCCCGCATGCCGAGGATAAAGCACGACCGGAAGCTTTACCCGAAACAATGCCGGCCCATGAAAAAATAGTTTGTTAGTTGCTTATACCGGCCAGTGGTAGGGTGTAACGTCCAATGGTTGAGGCTTATTCAGAATCATGCCGGATACAAGCTGCGCGCTGCCGGGCGCCATGGTGACGCCGTAGCGGTAATGGCCGCTATTGACATAAAGATTCGAGATGGCGGGATGGCGGTCGATAACGGGAATATTATCAGGCGAACCGGGGCGCAATCCCGCCCAGTGACCGGCAAGAGTCTCCTCGGTCAACGCGGGCAGTAGCGCACTTGCCTTTGCAAGCAACACTTTCCGTGCTTGAGCGGTGGTGCGTTTGTCGAAACCGGCGTCCTCCAGTGTACTACCGGCAAGAATATGCCCATCCCGACGGGGTACCAGATAAAAATTATCGGGTCCCTGTAAAACAATCATGTTGAGCAGATCGGGTTGCGCCTTGAATAGCAGCATTTCACCGCGTACCGGCCAAATGTCGAGCTTTAATGCGTGTTCGCGTAAAAGCTCGCGGCTCCATGCCCCAGCGGTAACGACGTAATGGGCTGCGACATATTTTTTGCCACAGCTGGCACTGATCGACTGGACGCGCCCTCGCTCAATCTTCCAATTTGTAACTTCGGCATGTTCAATGATCACGCCGCCAGCCAGCTCCACGGCTTTTCGCAGCGCCTGTAACAAACGGGGATTGCGCACCTGACAGACCTCGGGCAGCCAAAGCGCCGCTTCTTCGCGACCGAGTACCGGTGCAATTTCATGAGAGCGAACGCGTCTCATGGGAAAAGCATGGCGGACGCACCAGGCTTCGGCTGCACGGCCACGGGCGTCCTGTAGGATTCCGCTGGATTCTTTGTGCAGCGGCTCCCCCGATAAATCGTGGAGTACCAGCATGCCGCTGGCCTGATACTCCGGATCGATGCCTGTTTCCTGACACAGCGCTTCAATAAAATCTGGAAATAACCTGTTGCTCAACTGCGTCAATTGCGTCACCGCCTCGGAGTAGTCCCACGGCAGCAACGGCGAAAGTATGCCCCCACCCGCCCACGACGCTTCGCTTGCGCAGCACCCACGCTCCAATATGGTTACCGATGCTCCCAGCCGCAACAATTCATACGCTGCGGCAAGCCCGGCAACTCCTCCGCCTATAACGGCAACATCGGCGCTCAAAAACTGATTCCCCGCATACGGGGAGTGTAAACCAATTTTTGGGGGGAAACAGAGTGAGCGGGACTATCACGTAATAGAAAAGGGTTATCCAGTATTTTGATATCGCGAGGGTGAGCCGGTATAATGCGTGCTCCTTGGGTCGTTAGCTCAGCCGGTAGAGCAGCGGACTTTTAATCCGTTGGTCGCCAGTTCGAATCTGGCACGGCCTACCAATAAAACAGTTAGTTGCGTGCAAGCAGACACCACTATCTCCAATTAATAGGCCTATAGCAGACGGAAATTGAATTAATTCAAGCTCAGCCACTTTCCACGGAGTGGTCAAATTACCTCCAAACGGAATTGTTCTATTCCGATAAGTGCAATCGAAGCAATAATGAAGCAGTTCCCATTAATAACCACTTTGCCGGACGGCAAAATATGCGACTTCATTGACGATGTCGTTCGTAACGACACTCCCGAGGAGTATGTCCGCCAAAATATTGAACGGAGATTGGTAAAGGAACTGGGCTATAAATTGGAACGCATTGCTGTCGAGTATGCTATTAAGGTAGGGTCTGCTAGAAAGCGTGTCGACTTAGCGATTTTTCCTGATGGAGCCCAACATACTCAAGAAAATATCGAAATTATTATTGAATGTAAGCA
>JAKDLC010000372.1 GCA_030453055.1 Nitrosospira sp. | reverse complement strand
CATGAAGGAGAAGGAAAAGCGTCTGGGCTTCGAGACCCCGCTCAAGTTCATTTTTTCTCATTCGGCGCTGAAGGAAGGTTGGGACAACCCCAATGTGTTCCAGATTTGCACCTTGCGTGAAATGGGAACAGAGCGCGAGCGCCGCCAGACGATCGGCCGTGGCCTGCGCTTATGTGTCAACCAAGACGGGCAGCGCCTGCGTGGTTTCGAAGTCAATACCCTGACTGTTATCGCCACCGAAAATTATGAGCAGTTCGCGCAGAATTTACAGAAGGAGATCGAGGCCGATACGGGTATTCGTTTTGGCATTGTAGAGTACCATCAGTTCGCCGCCATCGCGGTGACACGCATTGAACTGGTCGGTGAGACCATCAACCGTTGCAAACGCCTGGCTTTGGTCGATGGCATCAAATACCAACGCCTTGGCGATGAGTACTACTACGTGCAGGAGCTGTTCGAGCTGGAAGAACTGACCGGTTATCTGAAAAACATGCTGATGGACACCACCAAGTCCGTTTATGAGCACGTAGTGTATGACTCGAATACCGAACGCGACTTTGCTGATGCGCTGGAAAAAAATGACGCCATCAAAGTCTACGCCAAATTGCCGGCCTGGTTCAAAGTACCCACACCACTCGGCAGTTACAACCCGGATTGGGCTGTGCTGGTGGAGCAGGATGGCGAGGAGCGCCTGTATTTTATTGTTGAAACGAAGAGCAGCCTTTTCACCGACGATTTACGCGATAGGGAGGGCGCCAAGATCGAATGCGGTAAGGCGCATTTTCAGGCATTGGCCATTGTGGAGTCGCCGGCCAAATACGTCGTAGCGCGTTCGGTCGATGACGTGTTGAAAAAAGCACATGGTGCCGCCACATGAAGACTTTCTATGGATGAACAATCGAGCCTGCTGGCGCTGTTCACCAGCAGTTTCCTTGCCGCCACGTTACTCCCCGGTGGCTCGGAAGCGGTGCTATTCGGCGTTTTGACCGCTTACCCGCAGCTTTACTGGTCCGCCCTGGCGGTTGCCTCACTGGGAAACGTCCTGGGCGGCATGAGCTCGTACGCCATCGGGCGCTTTTTGCCCGATGAAAACGCGCTTCTGAAGAAATCCGGGGGCAATATGCGCGGCCTGGAGTGGGTGCGCAATTACGGGAGTCCGATACTGTTGCTGGCGTGGGTGCCGCTAATCGGCGATCTGCTGTGTGTCGCGGCGGGGTGGCTTCGAATCAACTGGATAGCGGCTGTGGTGTTCATGGGCGCGGGAAAATTTTTGCGTTATTGGGCAATCGCGGCCGCCATGAGCCAATAACCATGAACCACCGTGCGCACGTAAGCTATCGTACAATAAATCGCCGGCCGCCACTCACCCATCGGCCGGCTTATCGGTCTTTATCCATCCTTACATCCGATCACTCAGCTTTTATTCATTTCTGAAGCAGCTTCTGCAGCTCTCCGCTTTGGTACATTTCGGTGACGATATCGGAGCCGCCGACAAACTCACCGTTGACATAAAGCTGCGGAATAGTCGGCCAGTTTGAGTATTCCTTGACGCCCTGGCGGATTTCCGGTTCGGCAAGCACATCCACTGCGAAAATATCATTCACGCCGCACGCATTGAGTACTTTAACGGCATGGGCGGAGAAGCCGCATTGAGGCGCTTGTGGCGTGCCTTTCATGTAAAGTACCACGGGATGAGCGGTAACTTGCTGCTTGATGGTTTCTTGCGTATTCATGTCTGACTCCTCGTCAATTTAATCAACCTGAAAAGCGGCTGATGCGCGCCGTTTTCAAGAGATTTGATTCATACTGACCTACATTCTATCAGTTTCTCGCGGGAAACTCCCATGTCCCGCCACTGACTCGCATTATGCCCGCGAGGTCGGGACGGGAAAACACGTCGCCGAAACCTGTGTCATTCAACAATTGACTGCACGCTTCCGCCTGATCATAACCATGTTCCAGCAACAGCACACCGCCTGCAACGAGATGAGATGCAGCGGAAGCAATAATGAAGCGGATGCAGTCCAAGCCGTCACCGCCCGTCGTTAGCGCCGCTCGCGGCTCAAAACGCAGATCGCCCTGAGTGAGATGAGGGTCACCGCCGGCGACGTAAGGGGGGTTGGAAACGATGCGATCGAATTTTTCCTCCCCCAGTCCATCGAACCAGTCGGCTTGGGTAATGTGTACATTGCGTGCCTTGAGCTGCCCGGCATTCATTCTGGCCACCGCCACGGCCTCGGCGGAAAAATCCACTGCGGTAATATCCGCCAGCGGACGATGTTTGGCGATGGTTATCGCAATGGCGCCGCTGCCGGTGCCGAGGTCAAGAATTCTGCAGGGACGGTCCGCGGGAATTCGCGCCAACGCCAGCTCCACCAGTAATTCGGTTTCCGGGCGGGGAATGAGTACCGCAGGCGTCACCTTGAAATCCAAACCGTAAAACTCGCGTTGGCCCACGAGGTAGGCAACCGGCTCGCCATGGGAGCGTCTTGCCGTCATCAGGCGAAAGGTTTGCGCTTGTTCCGGAG
>JAKDLC010000371.1 GCA_030453055.1 Nitrosospira sp. | reverse complement strand
ATCACTGAGCGGAACATCATTATCATCCACCATAATGCCACCCAGAGTGTCGGAAAAAATCCCTGCGAGATGCACCATCTGGCCGAAAACTTTTTCACCGTTCGCCACTCTGGGCACGTCCAGCAGAAAAGTAATACCGTGGGTAGTGAGCGTTCGCATATTGCTGGAGAGGAACGGGGAGGATTCATGGTTGTTGAGAGAAAATAAAACGGCATTATTTTCATCGCGATAGCTGAACGTGCCGTCCGGCCCCAGTTTGAAGCCCGATGCTTCCGCGAAGACGCGGATCTTGGCGCCGGTGAATGGGCTTGTGTCCTTGCTGATAATGTTGATGCCTATCATGACATCCACTTCTGCACAGAATTGGTCGAGTGACAGGGCTCGCGCGTAGGCTTCCCGGACATCGGGGCAATCCGCGACTGTATTCGCGCGCGCGGCAAAATTTTGCACCATATCGCGGAACTCGGACAAGCTTACTTCGCTCAAGGGACCGGCTCGATCGGCAAGTTGCAGGCAGCCCTTCAAGTTAGCATAGCCGTCCTTGCCCGTCTTCCCCTGCCTGCCGCTGCTCTCCGTAGTGATTTCTTCCCAGAATGCATCGGTATCCCTTTGCCCCAGCCATCGCACCGGTTTGCCAAAATCGAATTTCCGCTGCAATACCTCTGCCAGATTCGAATCCGCGATCAATGTTCCGGCATGAATGTCAACCACATAGTCCACCCCATCTACGGCCCCGCCGCGTTCAACCGACACCGGCCCAACCGCTGTGACCGCTGTGATTGCTGCATCCACTATGATTGCCGCATCCGCAGTGATTGCTGTGTCCGGTGCATCCGCCGTGTTCGCTGGGTCCGGTGTAGCCGCGATGGGAATCGACTCCGGATTTGACTGGATGATTTCCGTTGACTCCTTGAGTTCCGCATTCGGCTCCACCTGGAGGTCCTGCAATATTTCTTTTCCAAGTTGCGGCTCGACCCGCTCATCTTCCGCGACAGATACGCCTGTTCTCAGCAGCACGTCTTCATGTTTGCGTCCAAATGCTTCCTCCGCCCCACGCCGGTAGCGGCGCTGCTGTATCCAGTTAAAGAAAATGACACCCATCACCACAATGAAACCAATGGCGATCAGGCTGATTTGCAATTCGCTCATATTCACCATACCGGGTCAGGTCACCATCGCCGCATCACTCAGTCTGACAGCTTCATCGATTTCTACTGCGACCACGCGTGAGATGCCTTGTTCCTGCATGGTGATACCGATCAATTGCTGGGCCATTTCCATGGTGATTTTGTTATGGCTGATGAACACAAATTGGGTATCGCGCGACAGTTTCTTCACGAGATTGCAGAAACGCTCGGTATTGCTGTCGTCGAGCGGCGCATCCACCTCATCCAGAAGACAGAATGGTGCCGGGTTGAGCTGGAACAGTGAGAACACGAGCGCCAGCGCGGTCAGGGCCTTTTCGCCGCCGGACAGCAAATGGATGGAGCTGTTCTTCTTGCCCGGCGGCTGCGCGAAAATTTGCACGCCCGAATCAAGAATTTCCTCGCCCCTCAATATCAGCCTTGCTTGCCCACCGCCGAATATCGTAGGAAACATCTCGCTCAGATGACCGTTTACCTTGTCGACGGTCTCCAGCAGACGTTCGCGGGTTTCACGATCTATCCGTCGAATTGCATTTTCCAGGGTTTCCACCGCTTCCTTTACGTCCTCCGATTGTGAATCGAGATAAGTCTGACGCGTCCGCGAAGCTTGCAATTCTTCCAGCGCCACAAGGTTAACCGCGCCCAAGGCGTTTATTTCGATATTGAGACGATTGATCTCAGCCTGCAATGAGGAAGACCGCGTTTTCCCGAGAGCTTGTATCAATTCTTCCTCGTTGACCCCCGCCTCTTTCAGTTGCGCGCCGAATTGATTCTCGGTAATCCGCGCTTCCTGTTCCTTGAGACGCGCACGGTTAATGGATTCTCGCAACGGATGCAACTTTTGTTCGCAAGTCATGCGCTCCTGCTCTATTCTGCGCAAATCACCGGCTGCTTCTTCCAGCGCGTTGCGTACCGCGGCCAATCCCTGTTCCCTCTGTTCACGAAGCGTCAGCCACTCCTGGAGGAGACTGTTCAGCGGGGCTTCGTCAAAGCCGCCTTGCTCAACCTGGAGTTTTTCCAGGTTGGTTTTGAGCTCAACTACATTCTCGTCGATGATGTGCACGGAATTCTCCAACTCGGCGATTTTATTCTGGCAGGTTTTTTCAGAGAACGCCGCTTCCTGCATTTCCCTCACCGCATTCTGCACAGACTGACGCTGGGCTTGGAGAAACTGCTCCGCTTCCGCTCTCGCAAGCCGTTCGTTTTGCACCTGTTCCCGCAGAGCCCCAATGCTAAGCTGGCATTCCGCCAGTTTTGTTTCAGCATCCCGTTCCCGGATGGTTTCCGCCGCCGCGTGCTGCGAAATTTCTGACAGTTCGCTATCGATCTGGCTGCGGCGCTGGTCAGCACGCTCGGCCAATTGAGTGAGCTTCAACGCCTTTATCTGCGCA
>JAKDLC010000370.1 GCA_030453055.1 Nitrosospira sp. | reverse complement strand
CGCGTATCTGAGTTTTTTGTCGTGATCGTAAAAACCGAGCAGCAGCGATCCTATTCCGATCCGCGAGCCTTGCGGGTCGGAATAGCCGCCGATAACAAATTCCTGCCGCTGACCGCACTTGAGTTTTATCCAGTCGAGCGAGCGGCGCGAGTCGTACTTCGAGGTCTTGCGTTTACCGATAACCCCCTCCAGCCCCATGCGGCATGCTGACGCAACAATGTCATCGGCCGGGGCATCGAAGGTCTCACTGAAATGTACCGGTTCCGGGGCCGGCGGTTCGAAAAATGTTTTCAGAAATGCTCTGCGTTCGATCAGCGGAGCACTTCTCAAGTCGTATCCGTCATGGAAAGGTATATCGAATACATAGTAAACGATGCCCTGTGTCCGGGAACTATCAAAAGCATTCTGCAAGGCCTGGAAATCAGGGACGCCGTTCTCGTCGGGCACGACGATTTCTCCATCCAGCCACCCCGGTCTCAGCCCCATTTTGCCTATAGCCTTTACCAGATCAGGCAACTTGTGAGACCAGTCATTCCCGTTGCGGGTGAACAACCGGATTCTTCCGCCGTCTATTCTGGTCAGTATCCGGTAGCCGTCGAACTTGATTTCATAAACCCACTCCGCCGGGTCATTGGGGAGCGCGTCTACCAGGGTTGCAAGTTGTGGCTGCAGGATACGGGGAAGATCCGCTTTAACCGCGTCCTCCGGCAAACGGGAATGCTTTTCCTTTCCGGACGGCCGTGTATTCTTCGCCACCCTGGCGGATTTTGAAATTCTCGCCGGTTCCAGTTCGGCAACGCTATCAAGCATTTCATCCACCACGCTATATTCGCTTGAGGAGCGAACATACTCGTCCTTCTCTTTAATTAGCAGCCAGGGCTCCTGTTTTTTCTCTTCCCTGTTTTTCATGCGAACCAACGCCCAATGGCCTTTCAGTTTATGCCCCCTCAGTTCAAATTTCAGCTTGCCGTCACGATAGCCCTTATGGGGATCCTCAAGAGGAATCCAGGTTCCTTTGTCCCAAATAATAACTTTACCCGCACCATACTGCCCGGCCGGAATCCGGCCTTCGAAGCTATTATATGAAATGGGATGGTCCTCGACATGAACCGCCATTCGTTTGTCCTGGGAATCGAAGCTGGGCCCTTTCGGAACAGCCCAACTCTTCATGGTTCCATCGAACTCAAGTCTGAAATCGTAATGCAGGCGGGTTGCCCAATGTTTCTGGATGACAAATGACAGCGCCATCCCTTTCCTTTCACGCGTTTTAACGATTCCAGCCGGTTCGGATGTGATTGAAAAATTGCGTTTGGCCCGGTAGCCTTTTAGTGAATCCGGCTTTGTCATGTCACACTGCGCGGCGCTTGTGTGGCCCTCCGGCCGGGGTCGATGCGTTGTCTGCATCCGCTTTCGCTGATTTTCCGGCTGGCGCCGCCTTATCCTTATGGTGATCATCCTTTTCCTCACCCTTTTTCAGACTCCGCTGGAGTAATTCGGTAAGGTCAAGAATCTGGGCTCCCCCGCGAGGGGTTTCTGCTTGCTCGGGTTGAACCACGGATTGGATATCGCCGGTTTCGGCTTTCTGATGCACGAGCTTCATAATCTCATCCCTGAAGGTGTCACGGTATGCTTCGGGATTCCATGAAGAGCTCATGTCATTTATCAATTGCTCGGCCATTTTCAGTTCCTTTTCCGTGATCGCTGCGGCCTTGGCGTCTTCAGCCGGAAGATTCAAATTTTCCCAACTACGAATTTCGTTACCCCAGCGCAGCAGGTTCAGCACCAGCGCCGGGCCGGACGGCGCCAGAACCGCGAGATGCTGTTTGGTCTGGATGACCACTCGCGCAACGCCTATTCGCTGGGTCTTGCGCAGCGCCTCACGCAGCAAGGCGTAAACCTTGGTTCCCTTATTGATCGGAACAACGTAATAGGGTCGTTCCAGATATAAAAAAGGGATGTCGCCGTTGGATACAAATGTTTCGATTTCAATCGTTTGCGTGGTCTTTGGATAAGCAGCCGAGATCTCCTCCTGGCTCAGAATGACGTATTGGCCATCTTCATACTCGATTCCCTTGACTATATTTTCCTTGTCAACCTCTTTTCCGGTTTTCTTATTGATACGCTTATAGCCGACCGGGTCCATGCTGCGTTTGTCCAGCCAGTCAAAGTTCAATCCTTCCTCCGAAGTTGCGGAATGAAGCGCCACGGGAATATGTACCAGGCCAAAACTGATAGCGCCTTTCCATAATGCCCGACTGGTTGAAGTAGTCATGATTTACCTTTAGCGAAATTGAGACTCGGCGATTTTCATGGTGAGCGCGCCCACAATAGATGCCGTTTCGAAAGTTCAGCCATACTATCAAGTCTAGATGACAAATTTGAACTGTCAAGACAGAAGTTTTTCTGCGGCAGACAGCCGATCAGCGGACTGGCGGGGACTGCTCAAATGAGCTAGAATAATTCTTCAAAAGGAGAGGAGTGACGATCCTAAATCCGGTAGTTGGCCGCTCATTTAATAGATCAGGGTTATGATTAATA
>JAKDLC010000369.1 GCA_030453055.1 Nitrosospira sp. | reverse complement strand
GTTCCTCGACCTTTACCTGCATCTGCTTGGCTTCTTCCTCCAGGGATTTCGCCACCGCAATGTGATCGCCGGCGGTCACGGCCTGCTTCGCGGCCGCAAGGATAACGGGATCTTCGGTCGCCCTCACGGATAAGCTTACCGAAGCCAGAAAGCCCATCATGGATAAAGCCGCAACTATATTTTTCGTTTTCATCATGTACCTCGTTGGTTTTTAGATTCGTTCAGATTCGGTTGATGTGCGGTTGGCGTGAAACCGCAAACTGCGACGTTTACCGTTTGCCGCGAAGTTTCTCTCATCGTGGGGTGCAGAATATCTGATAAAAAATACTTTGTCAACTTAATTATGTTTAAACTATTCTTTGCGGTTAAAGATCGTATTTCTAGTGTCGTCACAATCAGCCGTGTTAGGCGTTAAAAACCCAATATGTCGATTCCTCTCTCCTATACGTTGCGTAACCTGGCCGCACGCAGACTGACGACACTGCTCACCGCCGGCGGCATGGCGCTGGTGGTGTTTGTCTTCGCGACGGTATTGATGCTGGAGGAGGGTCTGAAAAAAACGCTGGTGGAAACGGGCTCACCCGACAACGTGGTTGTTACCCGCCGTTCTGCTGGCACTGAAGTGCAAAGCATCGTTGAACGCGACCAGGCCGCCATCGTGGAAAATCAGCCTGAAGTCGTCTACGGCGGCGATGGTGCGCGGCTGGCATCGAAGGAAACCATCGTCTTGATTTCTCTTGCCAAACGCGACTCGGCCAAAGCTTCCAATGTATTGATACGTGGCGTAGGGCGCAATGGAATCGAATTGCGTCCGCAGGTACAGATTGTCGAAGGGCGCATGTTTCGCCCGGGTTCAACGGAAATAATCGCCGGCAGGAGCGTCGCTGAACGCTACCAGGGCGCGGGCGTCGGTGAAACACTGCGCTTCGGACAGCGTGTATGGACCGTGGTTGGCATTATGGACGCCGGCAAAACCGGTTTCGATTCGGAAATATGGGGCGATGTGGACCAGTTGATGCAGGCATTCCGCAGGCCGACCTATTCGTCGGTGATATTGAAGTTAAATGATCCCGCCGCGTTCTCCCAATTCAAGATGCGCATTGAAAATGATCCGCGCCTCACACTGGAGGCCAAACGGGAAAGCGTTTTCTATGCCGAGCAATCGCAGTTGCTGGCAAATTTCATACGCTACCTGGGAATGATGTTGTCGATAACCTTTTCCATTGGCGCAATTATCGGCGCAATGATTACCATGTATGCCTCCGTCGCCAACCGCACCGCCGAAATCGGAACCCTGCGAGCACTGGGATTCCGCAGAAAAAATATTATGTTTGCATTTCTCGTCGAAGCATTGATGCTCGGCGCTGCGGGGGGCATAGCCGGTCTGGTATTGGCGTCATTCATGCAGTTTTTTACCATTTCCACCATGAACTGGCAGTCATTCTCCGAACTCGCATTCAGCTTCACTCTAAATGGCGCGATTGTCGTTAAGTCGTTTGCATTTGCGCTGATCATGGGGGTGGTCGGCGGCTTTCTTCCCGCCGCACGGGCCGCACGTCTCAATATCGTGGACTCGTTACGGGCAGCATGATAGTGTCCATGTGAAACCCTAATTTCCCCTGGCGGCGCTCCTCGAAGTAACGCTTCAACGGTTCGCGGATAACACGGAACGCCAGCGTATCCCAGGGAATTTCCGCTTCCCCGAAAAGTTGGACATCCAGGCTTTCGATTCCGGGTTTGAAATCCAGATCCAGCAACTGCGCACGGAACAAGACGTGCACCTGGTTGATATAGGGCAAATTGTAAATGGCGTAAAGCGCTCCCATCTCAACCCGGGCGTTCGCTTCTTCCAGGGTTTCGCGTGCAGCGCCCTGAACCAGGGTTTCCGCATTTTCCATGAAACCCGAAGGCAAGGTCCATAAGCCGTGGCGTGGCTCGATAGCCCTGCGGCATAACAGTATTTTATCCTCCCATTCCGGTATGCAGCCCACTACAATCTTCGGATTCTGATAATGAATGACGCTGCATGCGGAACAAACGTAGCGCGGCAGCGTATCCCCGTCGGGAACACGCAACTCCACCTGTGTGCCGCAGTTGCTGCAGTATTTCATTACGCCCTCATTTCTTTCCTGAATGGTGAACTCTCGTTCAGCTCGTGTAGATAATGACCGACATCTTGCGCCTCGCGCTGCAGATAATTGCCGATGGCGGCGGCGAATTCGGGATGTGCGAGCCAGTGCGCCGACCAGGTGCGTACCGGAAGAAATCCACGTGCAAGCTTGTGCTCTCCCTGGGCGCCGCCTTCAAACAACGCAATACGATGCGCAATGCAGAATTCGATGGCTTGATAGTAGCAAGTCTCGAAGTGCAGTCCGGGCACAAACTCCGTCGTACCCCAATAGCGTCCATAGAGCGTGTGAGAATTATGTAAGTTGAGCGACGCAGCAATGGGTCGATTATCGCGCAACGCCAGAATCAGCAGAACATTCTTCGGCATGTTTTTGCCAATCCGAATAAAGAATTCCGGATTGAGGTAATGCGTG
>JAKDLC010000368.1 GCA_030453055.1 Nitrosospira sp. | reverse complement strand
CCCCCTACAAAACAAAATCCTGCGCAATCATCACGCGAATTTATGAAACATCCGGTTTAACCAAATGATGGGTTGCGCTTCGCTTTGCCCATCCTGCGGTAAACTGTAGGCTGTATCGCAATCCATAGTAGCTGGCGGAATCGGATTCTCAGGAGCCTTGATATGAACAAAGGTGTTTGCGTGGTTGTGGGCGTGGGTCCGGGCAACGGCGCGGCGATTGCAGGCCGCTTTGCGGCGGAGGGCTACCAGGTTGCCCTTTGCGCTCGCAACAAGCAGCGATTGAGCGATATTGCGACGACTATCGAAGGTTCCCGCCCATTCGGGTACGATGCCCGGGATCCGAGCGCCGCGCCCGCCGTCTTCTCCCAAATCCGGCAGGAACTTGGTCCGGTTGACGTCCTTGTGTACAACGCCGGTGCGGGCGCCTTTGCCAATATCGACGATGCCACGCCGGAGGATTTTCAGGCTGCCTGGGAAGTCAATTGCAGGGGACTGTTTCTCGCGGTAAAGGAAGCGCTCCCCGATATGCGGGCCGCGAGGACCGGCCATGTCATCGTCATCGGCGCGACTGCCTCTGTCAAGGGCGGAGCCAATTTTGTGCCCTTTGCATCCGCGAAGGCGGGTCAACGGGGACTCGTTCAGTCTCTGGCGAGGTATCTCTGGCCCGAGAAAATCCACGTAAGCTATGTGATACTCGACGGCATCGTGAACCTGCGGCGAACCAGGCAGCAGATGCCTGACAAGCCGGATGAGTTTTTCATGGAGCCCTCCCGGATCGCGGAATCGGTATACTTCCTCACTCAACAGGACAAGCAAGCCTGGACGTTCGAGCTCGATCTGCGGCCTTTCGCGGAGAAGTGGTAGGGTTGGGCTGGATTCCGGGTCAAGCCCGGAATGACAGGCTCATAGTATTTTCGCGCCATCTCTCAAGAAACACACATTAACCCATTGATTTGACTTGATGTCTCAAATGGGATATGTGATTGGTATTGCTCTAAGTAAATTAGTGTTTGTTTCCAGTGCGTTGCGGCCGTCAGGCCGATCACTTCGCTAAATAGTTAACCAGGGGAGAATTGTATGAAACTAGAATCGTTGGCGTTGCACCACGGCTATAAATCCGAAGCCACGACCAGAGCCGCGGCAGTTCCGATCTATCAGACGACCTCTTATACGTTCGACAATACGCAACATGGCGCCGATTTATTCGATTTGAAGGTGCCGGGAAATATTTATACACGCATCATGAATCCCACCAACGCTGTGCTGGAGCAGCGCGTAGCGGAGATGGAAGGCGGCGTCGGCGCGCTGGCCGTTGCCTCGGGGATGGCGGCAATTACCTATGCTATTCAATGTATTGCCAGCGCTGGCGACAATATCGTCAGCACCAGTCAACTCTATGGGGGCACTTACAATTTGTTCGCGCACACGTTTCCGCGACAAGGCATCGAGGCGCACATGGTCTCGCACGATGACTATGAAGGTGTCGAGAGGCATATCGATGGCAATACCCGAGCGGTTTTTTGTGAATCCATCGGAAATCCCGCGGGAAATATCGTCGATATCGAAAAACTGGCTGCCATTGCCCATCAGCATGGCGTACCGCTCATCGTCGATAGTACCGTTTCCACTCCCTATTTATGCCAGCCGTTTACGCTTGGCGCGGATATCGTCGTGCACTCGCTGACCAAATACATGGGCGGCCATGGTACGACGGTGGGTGGAATCATTGTGGATTCAGGTAAATTTGATTGGGTAAAGCACAAGGCGCGTTTTCCCCTGCTGAGCGAACCCGATCCGTCCTATCACGGCGTCGTTTATACGGACGCATTTGAAGCCGCCGCTTTTATCGGCCGCTGTCGAGTCGTGCCGCTGCGTAACACCGGCGCGGCCTTGTCGCCGCATAGCGCGTTTCTGATTCTGCAGGGGCTGGAAACGCTGGGTTTGAGAATGGAAAGACATTGTGAAAACGCATTGAAAGTTGCGCAGTATCTGGAGGGGCATCCGAAGGTGGAATGGGTCAACTACGCGGGATTGCCCGGCAGTCCGTTTCATGATTTGTGCAACCGGATAAGCAAGGGAAAAGCCTCGGGTATATTGAGCTTTGAGATCCGCGGCGGGGCCGCCTCGGGCGGCCGGTTCATCGATGCGCTGAAGATGATTTTGCGTCTGGTCAACATTGGCGATGCAAAATCGCTCGCCTGTCATCCCGCGTCAACCACCCACAGGCAATTGAGTCCAGATGAGTTGAAGGCCTCGGGCGTTTCGGAAGGGCTTGTCAGAATATCGGTAGGCATCGAGCATATCGACGACATTATCGAGGATATCGCCCAGGCGTTGGCAGCCTGCCGGACTTGAACAATCGAAGCGAAATGATGGGTTGGGCTACGCTCCACCCATCGTACACCCACCGACTCCTCTTGCGTCATTCCCGCGAAAGCGGGAATCCAGACGCTGACTGGAACAGGCCGCGATCTTGGGCGTGTGAATTCGGGGAATCAGAAACCCCTGGATTCCCGCTTTCGCGGGAATGACGGGGTAAAGGGGAAGT
>JAKDLC010000367.1 GCA_030453055.1 Nitrosospira sp. | reverse complement strand
ATATGCCTCGCAAAGAAAACAGCAGGTAGCTGATTGCCACGCTGCCGACGTGAATCATTTTTAGTGTTGCATAGCCCATGTTTTTATCCGTGCGGCATCCAGCCATGGCTGCCCGCAACCGCCCCCGCGACAGCGACCAGACTCAGGCTCAACATTACCCAATGCATGCGCCGCATTCGCGCGAAGGTCTTTCCCGGGTCGCGCTCCGCCGTATTTTTAATCCGCCCGCGCAGCACAAATGGTTCCACCACAAATAACATCAAGGTAAAGATCAGCCACACCAGGACCATGGCGTGCATCCACCAGAAGCGTAGTTCTGCGAAGCGGCTCCATGCGTTGAGTAGGTACACCATGTAGAAACCGCTCAAGCCCACGAGTAACGTAGTGATGCGCGCCTGAGGAGCGAAGCGGCTTTCGATACGGCTGAAAAACTCCGTTCGCTCGGACGCCGATCTCATTTGCGCCATGGCGGGAATCAATACGGTGGTGACCATCGCCACGCCGCCAATCCACAACACCACACCCAACACATGAAGCACTCTGGCAAACGCGAATTCATCCATATCAGGGTAACCTTTTTACGTTGCTCGGTCGCCTCGCACATCCTGTTCAAGAGGCCATACTCCTGCCTTGGACTCTGGTTCATCCAAGGAATTCAACTCGGATCGTTACCACTGCCGCATCTGATGAAAAACCCGCAAAATGGTGATTGAGTCAGGCTGGGGTAAGTAAATGATTGTGAAGGACGTACCGGTCACGACAAGTTCGCGGGTAGAGTGGATGCGTCCAGCTTTGCCGAGCAGCGGATGTTCCTTGAGCAACCTGACACACTCAAGAATTTTATCGGCGATGCGTTGCGCAGCTTGCGAGTTATTCAGTGCGATGTACTGCCGTAGTGCCACGAGATCGTTGATGGCATCTTCTTGCCACTTTATTTGCATACCGGAGCTTTCAGTTCCTGATCGTTGCCCCAGCTTTGCAGCCACTGTATGGTTTCTTCATGGCTCGCAAATTTTGAATTGCCTTTCCTGATTTTATCCAGCGTGCTCTGGATGGCCTCGATTTGCCAGGCTTCATGTTGTACGTATTGCTCCACGGCATGAGCCATGAGCCAGGCACGCGATCGTTCCGTGGCTTTGGTAAGCATATCCAGTTTGCTCAGAACCTCGTCGTCAAGCCGGATGGAGACTGATTGGGTCATGTTCATTCCTCTTGTGGTCAAATGTATACATGTAATTATAAGACGTTGTCAGATTACTTTCTACACCATAGAATCGCACCATAGAATCGCACCATAGAATCGCGCATGGGCGGGTCAAGCTGGATCAAGACGCAATTACTCCAGCGCCTCATTGAATGCGTCACATCCGGCGAGGTCGGATTCGCCGCAGGCGGGGAGTTGCGCCGTCAGTTCGCGCAAGGCCGTACGCAGGCCTTCTTCCAGAACGGGATGGTAGAACGGCAGGCGCAGCATATCGTGCGCCGTGAGCGAACGCCCGATGGCTAGCGCCAGGAGGTGCGCCATATGCTCGGCGGCAGGCGCGCACATTTCCGCACCCAGCAGCCGGCCGCTTTTCCGCTCGGCGTAGATGCGCAAAATGCCGTCGTTGCGTAGAGCGGTGCGAGCACGGCCCTGGTGCTCGAAGCGTACTTCTCCCGTCACTGTTTTTTTTCCGTCGAGCGCCTGGCTGCCGACGGTTGCTATACCTGGATCGGCAAACACTATCGAAAGCGGTGTCCGGCGCGTAAAGCGAACCGGGGCGGAGCGAGTAGCGTTGATTCCGGCGATATGTCCCTCGTCGGCTGCCTCGTGCAACACAGGCGCCCGGTTGCTGACGTCGCCTGCCATGAAAATGGGTAAATCCGCTACCTGCATAGTCTGAGGATTAATCGACGGCAGGCCTTGTTGGTTCAGTTCGATACCCAGTGTTTCCAGTCCAAGATGGTCGATATCAGGGCGCCGGCCCAGGCTGGCGAGAATGCAACCGACTACGATTTCCTTCGACTTGGTGCGCACTCGCACTCCTCCGCTCACGGCGTCCAGGTCGGCTTTTTCTCCCAGATGCATGTGAAGTTCGCGTCCCAGCAGATCTGTCGCGACAGCGTTGACCCGTGGGTCATTCAACCCGGCGATGGTGCTGCTTTCATCGAATGCGGTTACATCCACGCCGAGCCGGGAAATCGCCTGGGCCATCTCGACGCCAATGGAGCCCAAGCCTATCACTGCCATGCGCGAAGGCAGGGTTTCCTGTTCGAATAATGTGTCCGTGGTGAGCAATTGCTCGCCCAGGGCGCGCCACGGCTCAGGCACGACCGGATGTGATCCGGTGGCGATGATGATGTTGCGCGCGCGGAGTTTCCGTCCGTTTACTTCCAGCATTCCTACGCCAAGCAGACGCGCATGGCCGGAGATGGCGCGCTCGCCTAATACATCGGTAGCCTTCAATGTGCCGGCGACAAAATCGTCGCGCAGCCGACGTACGCGTCGCAGCGCGGCAGCGCGGTCGATCGTGAGATGATGAGCCCCCTCGATACCGAACTCCCCAAATGTACCGCGCCGGTGAAAGGCGT
>JAKDLC010000366.1 GCA_030453055.1 Nitrosospira sp. | reverse complement strand
GAAAGCATGACCCCTTTCGGTATGTCGATATTTCCTCTTATCACCCCGCCCACTGCGTTAGATCCAAAGGCGGCTGATGTCCCACCGTAAATCACGTCCACCGATGACAATAAACCTGGCGCGATCGCGGCAAAATTCGGCGCGCCGGTGGTTGCAGATGACATTCTTACGCCATCTATCAGGAACAAGGTCTGGTTTGAGTTGGAACCCCGCATGAAAAGGGATACCGGACCGCCCGGACCACTTTCATTCACCTGCACGTGTTCCTGCAATACCCTTGTCCAGTCATTATCTTCGACCCTCAATTTCACCGAGTCAACTCGAAGGTTGGTCAGTTCCCGAGCCGCGGGAATCCGGTTCCCGCCATAGATGGTAAGTTCAGGTAAAACCGTTTTAGGCACATCGTTTGCCAGAGCCAACCCCACCTGATTCAATATCAACCCTAAGGCCAGCATTCTGCCCAATTTCATTATCACTCCACCGGTATTAACGGTCAGCCTTTGTTGCTAACACCTTCACTTTCTCACTAGCGATGGCCGCAAGGTCACTTCCGCAAATTCAGCGATGGGGTAATCCATCCAAATATGCGGGGACGACAAAAACGAGCCTGCTTATTTCCGAAAACGGGCGCATGGAATTTTTGTGTTGGTAGACCCGCCGTCCACCATTGTGATAAACGAGGAAATACTTCGGAGACGTCTTGAGCGAAAAAGAATATCGATCAGGATATCGCCCCACGCGATAATTTCCTATGCCGCATGCGTAGGAGGCCGGTATCCGGGCTCGCAAGATTTGACGTATCACCTTCCCATGAACTGGAGAATTCACAGTGGCGTTCGGAAAATCTCTGAATAAGTCTCACGGAGAACTGATTCAGGAGTTCCGAAGATACGTCCACGCTTGCTTACCGTTGCGGGGGCAGCCCAGGCTTCGAGAAACCCCCGGTTAAGTCATGGCATTTTCTTATCCGGACGTTTCTCCTACCTGGTTCCCGTTTAACTCGACCGCGTAGCGGCCGGAGCACCTCAAACGTGGCGGGATTCTACCAGAATCGGATGGCCTGGGGCCAAAACATCGGAACGGAAGGTTTCGTCATACGGACAGCAAATGTACCGCTGCGTGGATTTGTTGCGGATTACTGGAAACGACATTTGAAAAACTCCCTTACCAGTTGACTCAACAAGGATTTCCGAACTATAGTGAGCCGATGGAATCGGAACTCCAGTCCCTGGAAGAGAAAATTGATCAATTCGTGCGATTGTGTCAGCAGCTGCGATCCGAAAATATTCGGCTGCGTCAGCAACTGGCAGGCGCCGCCAGTGAAAATAAGCATTTGACGGAAAAAATAAGCACCGCAGCAAGCCGTCTGGAAGCCCTCTTGACACAAATTCCCGGAAACGAAGAATGACAAACGGTATAGCCATGGATGTCACTATCATGGGGCGTGAATTCCGCGTCAACTGCCCGGACGAAGAACGGGAGGAATTGTTGCAAGCGGTGGCTTATCTTGATAAAAAAATGCGCGAAATCAGGGACAGCGGAAAGGTGGTCGGTTCCGAGCGTGTCGCCATCATGGCGGCGCTCAACATCACGCATGAATTGCTCACTGCGAGAAACAGGGTAGGCTTTGACACGGAAGAATTTAAGCGTAGAATTGATTCCATGCAGGCGGCGCTTGATGCCGTAATGCCGGAACAAGACAAGTTGTTTTAGTCCGTATTACGAGATTCTCGGGCTGACCCAAATGGATTTCCAGTTTGCGTTCGAGGCGGTTGTCCGCCGGAAAGCGATATGGATGAGAGTTGTTCCCTGCGGTGTTTGTTTAGACCTATATTCTTTGAACCAACTTTTTGAGAATCGGTTATCCGCCACAGCGATGCTGTTGTGCGCGTCCTATACGGATGCGCCTGATGTGTCCGGCAGGTGACCACCTTGGACCTTAAGGTTCAAGATAAATGGTCTGACGGCATTTGCGGGGACCTTGCTTCGGGATACAAAAAAAGCGGCGATGCCGCTTTTTTTGTTGCCGCCTCTAAAGACTATCCACGTCCTGTGAGTCCCGCTTTTGAAAGGATCCTCCCACATGAACCCAGTCAATTCCCGCCTCGATCCTGACGGCGCCCGCCTTCCGATCAAGCTCGACACGACTTCGAATGGAGAATTCGAACCGGTGCCGCTATCGCCAGCCAACCATGCAGCGAACCACCTCGCCCACGAGGCGGCTGACACGAATGCAAAGCGTTTGGCCCTTCCCCGAAGAAAATTTCTCATCTCCGCTTGCGGCGCGGCCTCCACGCTTCTTGCCTTCAACGCCGCAAACGCCGCGGCGGGAAAGATCGGCGGCTTCTTCGATCTACCAAACGAAGCCGCACTTGAGCCCACGCTCGCACAGGCGCATATCGGCGGCGCCGGCGAATTCATCTTCGACGTGCAAGGCCACTTTGTGGACCCGAACGGCCCGTGGCTACAAAAGATCCCTGCCGGAACCAATCCCTTGAGCCAGATGCCCAAGGCGGGCTGCGCACTCGCAACAGAGCCCGGCTCGCGCAGCTACCTGCGCTGCCTCGGGCCCGAG
>JAKDLC010000365.1 GCA_030453055.1 Nitrosospira sp. | reverse complement strand
CATGCCGGCACGGACGAGCAAACCGTGTCATTGAGCGATTATGTCGCGCGCATGAAAGAAGGTCAGGAAAAAATTTATTATGTCACCGCCGATAGTCTCAAGGCGGCGAGAAGCAGTCCACACCTGGAAGTCTTCCGCAAAAAAGACATCGAAGTCTTACTGCTGGCCGAGCGCGTGGATGAGTGGCTGGTTGCGAATTTGACCGGGTTCGAGACCAAACCGTTGCAGTCAGTCGCCAAAGGCAGCCTCGATCTGGGAAAACTGGAGGATGAAGCAGACAAGAAGGAGCAGGAGAAAGAAGCGGACGAATACAAGGAACTTACCGAAAAAATAAAGACCACGCTCGGCGAACAGGTCAAGGATGTCCGCGTTACGTTGCGCCTGACCGAATCTCCCGCCTGTCTCGTGGCGGATAGCCATGACATGAGCGGAAACCTGGAGCGTCTGCTGAAGTCAGCCGGGCAAAAAGTGAATCACACCAAGCCGATTCTGGAAATCAACCCTTATCATCCAATGATACAGCGCCTGAAATCGGAGCAGACGCACTTTGCCGATTGGAGCCACATTCTGTTTGATCAGGCTTTATTGGCAGAAGGCGGCCAGCTTGAAGATCCCGCTGGTTTCGTCAGGCGAATCAACGAGCTGCTTTTTCTGACGGCTCCGCACGGCGGTTGAGAAGGGCAGGCCCGTTTTATTGAACCCTGCTTTTTATCGGACGAGCAGCACGGGTCGCGGTTGCCGCCGGTGAGCGCGAGTGGGCGTCCGGGTTGGCGAACAGCTCCCGGTGTGCGGTGTCATTGATGGCGACGACGGCTGGATGGGTGAGCCGGCGTTCCATCGAGATGGCGTAGAACTGCTCGGTGACCTCATTGGTATGGCCGAGGATGGTAACGCCATGTTCACGCCGCATTTCCTCGGCTATCACCGAAGGCGCAATGAAAATGCCGGTGCCGGCTTGCCCGAAAGCCTGCATCAGCGCGCTGTCGTCGAACTCGCCGACGATGCGCGGCCGGATCTGGTGAGCCTCGAACCAGCGCATCAGCGGTATTCGCACCGCGGTTTCCTTGCCGGGGATAAGCAACGGAGCGGCATTAAGAACAAGGGGCCATTTGTCCGTGAACTGCGCCGCCAGCCGCGGCTCGGCAAAAAACGTGATACCGCAATCCCCGAGTTTGTGACTATAGCCTTTCACATTGGTGCCGGCTGGCATGGGCCGGTCGGCGAGCACCAGATCAACACGCTGAATCGCCATTTCCACCAGCAAACGTACAAGCTTGTCTTCCCGGCAGACAATACGCACCGGCTCGGCAAGGGACATCGCCGGCGTCAATAGCCGATAAGCAATCGACTTGGGTACCGCATCGTCGACTCCGACGCGGAGTTGAATGGAGCGGCTTTCAGGACGGTTCCGCAGCGCTTCTTCCAGTTCGTTTCCAATCTGGAAGACCTCGTCAGCGTAAGAAAGCGCGAGGCGGCCGGTCTCGGTTAATTCGAGCCGTCTTCCCACGCGCAAAAACAGCGCCACACCCAGCGTCTCTTCGAGCAGCCCGATCTGACCACTCAGGGTCTGCGGCGTGAGATGCAACCGCTCGCTGGCCCGGACGATGCTGCCGGCCTTGGCGACAGCCCAAAAATAATGTAACTGTTTGTAGTTGAGCATTTGATGCTGGTACAATGTGCGATAATAGTTCGCATATATCGATTATATTATCAGCCAGATACTACTTTTATTGATGCAAATTTTACACTAGACTTCGGTAAAATTTTGCTTTGTCGTTTGAGCGCTGTAGTTGAGCGGTGTGGTTTGGCATTATTTTTTTCAACTTGGCATCTCCCCGGGGCTGTGTTTGAACGTCAGCTTGTGAAGCGGTTTTCATTTCTTTTGGGAATATAAAGGTAGTAGATGCATATATCACACCACTTCCGCATCCTGCTGAGCCTGATTCTCACCCTTCCATTTACCATTGTCTCAGCTCAAAACCCTAACCCTTTAACCATCCCTGCTATCATTGGCCCCCCGACTTTTGCTCCCGCGCCTCCACCGGCTACCGCGCCCGCACCCGCTACCGCACCTCCTGCGCCGCCATCTATTACGGCGCCTTCCGCCGTACCTTTTGCCACGGTGCCGTCTCCGGCAGTGACGCCTCCGGTGTTGGCTCCTCCGGCGTTGCTTGCGCCGGCGTTACCTCCTCCGGTATTGCCACCCGACACGGCGCCTTCCACCGCTGCGCCTCCCGCACCGGTACCTCCCGGTACGCCGGTACCCCCCGGTACGCCGGTACCTGCCGTTCCGGTACCGTCCGCCACGGTACCCTATCTCTCCAGTCCTTCCGCCAGGGCGCCTTTGCCTCCGCCTCCCGGGGCGATTAGCATCGACGCCTTGCAAAGACTGGGGCTGATAGCCAACGGCCTGGTGCATGCCGCGCAATTCCAGGTGGAAGCCGCCGAGGCGGGCGTGATCGCCGCCGCGGCCTACCCTAACCCGCAGGTCATGTTGACGGGCGGGCCTCAACACCCGAGAATCGCCGCGGCCAACCCGGCGACGTACCACCGCGCGGTAACTGTCATACAGTCCCTC
>JAKDLC010000050.1 GCA_030453055.1 Nitrosospira sp. | reverse complement strand
AATGTTGGGAATACTCAATCAGCAAATATCCGGCTGTTTCTGGATGAGAACTAGTTAGGATTCGTCGGCCTTCGATGCCGATACCTTGGTATCGAGACTCGCATCGATCAGCACAATATCCTCCCTATCTTCGAGCTTCAGCTTCTTGAGAATGTTGAGCACGCGCAGGCGTTCTGATTCGGAGAAGTAAAGGATGGCCTTAATCGACGCCGTCGTGTCGCTCGCCTTCTCGTAAATCTTGACTTGATGCTGCAGGTTTTTCTCCAGGCTTGTGTTCTTGGCGAGATTGAATTCCACCAAGCTGGCGTCTCGCTTGCCCCTTGAGACTTTGTAGTCGACTGGGCCGCGCCCGTTATTAACTTCAGCGTTCACGTCCAAGTTGGTATCGAACCAGGTCAACCGAAACATAATGTGCAGGTCGGACTCGCGCTGGACCGGCTTATCTTTTATGTAGAATAGTCGGTGCCCGCCTTTGTCCTCGATCACCTGTTTCAAATAGTGCACTCGCTTCAAGCTCTCGGTATACGATGCGCCGAATGAGTAGAACTCACCGCCGGCCAGATGCTCGTTGACGAGAGCCTTGATGTTGTCGACAAACTGCTGTTCCGTTTCACGAACTTTGGCGTCACTCTGACGGTGGGCGTCTGAGGCGTGTTGTTCCTTCCGCCGGATGTAGTAATCGAGGAGCTCGTGGAACTTCTCAATCGTACGCAGCGCTGCGCCTCTACGCTCCTTCTCTTTCGTTCGCTTAGTTATTTGCGCGTAAAAGTGGTCATTGACCTGTGCGCGAAGCGCGTCATCTGACACCGCCATGCAGACCTCAGTAAAGCGGTCGAGCAAGTCCCCTTGGTTAATCCAAGCTTCGTCACGGGTCAGAATCCCCTTCGGCGTCAGCAGGACGTAATCGCCGCTGACGTAGGGCAGTTCGAAGTAGCCACTCTTCCATCGTCGCGACTCGTAGTCAAATTTCACCCGCTCCACATGAACCCGCATTCGCTGGTTTGCACGCAAGTGCGCTAGCGCAAACGTCTGCGTGTAGTCGAGCAAGAAGCCTTTGATGAGGTTTGTTGTGAAGTCACTCAGGTGATCTCGGCCAACGCCGCCGCTCAATAGCCCGAGCTTTTCGATATGGCTACCGGCCGAGATCGTCTCGTTCCCGAACTCCTTGAACACCGAGACAAGGTTCCATGCCAGCGATTTGGCGAAATCGTTTCCCAGCCCCGTTCCGCTGTTTCCCGACTTGCTGAATCCCAACCAGTTCTGCTTTACCTCCTTGAACAACAACCAGTGTGAAATGGTGCCTGACGTGAGATCGTCAGCGACGGCACGGTCCCTGAGGAAACAGAGATAGTTGATGATTTCATCGTGGAGCCTACGATACGTTTCGTTATCGCTGTCAAATAGCAGGAAGGGGTCAACAAACAGAGGGAGATCGTTGACGAGCGCGATGTTGAACGCACCGTATTCGTCCAGGACGTGAGGTGACACTTCGAAAACGTCCGTGAAGTACACGCTGGGAACAGCATCATGCCTATCTTCCGTCATCAATCTCCTCCGTGCGCATCTGTTGAGGTCACCAATGGCATTTCAGCTGTCAGGGTCCCAATGTAAAGGCAGCCACTCTCGACCGCGTGGCGGGCGACGATGCCTTGCCGAACCAAGTCACCTTGTTCGATCTAGCCGTTGACCCGCCAGCGTTGTCGGAGGAGCAGCGCAGGAGGATTGAAGCGGTTCGATGACTTGTTACGACTCTGTAGCGATCAATAGCGCAAACATTCTTCAATTCAAAAGCTGGATTACGCCACTCTCAATCGTGATCTTGCCCTTGCGACGAAGCCCCGCCAGCTCGGATTCCAAACCCTTCCGGACATTACGCCCGAGCCGCTGAAAACCATTGGACTTGGCGAAGTGCCGTAGAAAGTCTTCCAACGGTGAGAGCCCGCCCAGATCATGCAGCAGTGACTCAACTCGCCCGTAATCGAAATCCATGGGATTCGAAGCAAACTCTGCCTCCTCAGTTTCTGCGTCGTCGTCGCCTGGTTGTTCATGCACTTCGGCGGCGTCAGATAGATCTACTGCTTCCCCCGAATTCTCGAAGCTTCGAGCAATCAATTCTTCCAACTCATGGACCAGTGTCATATTGGTTGCTGGCTCTTCAGCCACGTCACACTCCGGAGGTATCTCCAGTTCACCAAGCCGAGCAAATACTGGCCTCATGGCCAATTTCGGATTGCGGTAGAATGCGCTACCCCTGACCCTTACGAACTGCCAGCCAAGGCGCTCCAGGATTGATTGACGCTCCATGTCCTCGGCCAGTTTCTCCATCGGGTGATAGCGATCCCCATCACATTCGATAGCAAGGCGTTTGCTGCCACCTTCCACCACCATGTCTATCCGGAAGTAACCAACCTGCCACTGTGTCCTGACCCGGAAACCAGCGTCGGTGAGCCTCTTTAGTACCTCCCGCTCGAAGGGTGATTCTGTCTTCCCGACTTCCTGATTGAATACCCGGAGTGACGCCATCGGATCTTTGACATGCTGGAGCAAGCGGAATCGAAGATCAGTGGTTTTGAGATGGAGATCCGGGTCAAATGAATGCACCACCCAGAGTTGGTCACGAGCGCGGCTCGCGGCCACGTTGTAGCGCTTCTTGGTTAGCTCGAAAGCGCCTTCCCCCGTTGCTCGCAGCGTACCTTCCTCGGCGGAACTGTCGACCATGGAGAGGAAAATAATGTCCCGCTCGTCGCCTTGAAACTCGGGGGACATGCCTGCCTGAATGCGGCGCTTCTCGATTTCGACGCTATTAACTTCCTTATGCAACATCGACTGGATGAGCACTGCCTGGTTTTCCTTGAGCATGGAGATAACGCCAATCGTCTTGCCGACGTAGGCCGGGTGCTGGATCATCGCATTGATAAGTGCGACGATCTTCTGAGCCTCACCCTTGTTGATGTCCCCGTCTCGTACCCCATCCACCCAGCAGGGCACACATGCAGGCTTGATATGCGTCGAATTGGATTCGCGGAGGGGACGAATCTTGCCCTCGTAGGAGAGCTGGTTACTGAAGGCAATGATTTCAGGGACGCAGCGGAAGTGCTCGACCAAACGGATAGCATCCCCGAATGATTGCCGTCCGATGTCGTAAATGGAGGACATATTATCGAACAGGTGCGAATTCGGGATGTCCTGGAGCATGGATTTCTGGAGGTTTTCAAGAATGGTTTGATCCTTCCCGACACCCAGTGGCGTGACCTGTTCGTGATCTCCAACGACGACGATCCGCTTGCCCATGTAGAGTGGAATGAGGGCATTGAGATCAGCCTGGCTGGCTTCGTCGATGATTACCACATCGAAGCGGGTTGTCCTTGGATCAAAGCTCTCAGCCATCAACGAAATCGGCATGATCCAGACCGGTACCGCGTCCGCGCACTTCATCATCAGCTTGCGTGCTTCTGATAGTAGGGTTTGCCGCTTATCCACCTGACGAGTGGAAATGAGGCGCTTCGTGGTATCCAGCCAACCAACCAGCGCTTGACGGATGGAGTTGTTGCTCTGAAGCCTTTCTAGTTGCTTGCCCCAAGCTTTCGCTTCGATGAGCCACTGAGTAACCTGGCGCAGGATGTCACGGTTCTTGTCAATCTCGCGTTGCAGCTCGTGAGCATCAAGGCAATCCCGTTCAGCAAGCGTATCGTGCAACTGGCGCCACGTCCATGCCTTGCCAACATCGCCGGGAATCCGCCCTTGGTTGTGAGGTGGCACTCGATTAGTGACATGTTCCGCCCAAGCGAGAGCGACCAGCTTCAACTTGTCGGCGAGCGCATCGCGCTCCAACACTAGTGGTTTGACGGTATGCAGACGGCGAGCGTATTCCATTGCAGCCACATAAGTTTCTGGGTTGCGCGAGCGAACGGCGGCGATGATGCGGCCAATACATCCCTTGTCCGGGGATGTTGGATCGACTTGGGTCGATAGATTAGCAAGATGGTCAAATCCTGCTTCGCATTCGCGAAGTTTTCGCCGACCCGCTTCGGCCACCAGTAGTGCAGGCAACACATCAGTCGCGAGGCGATCGATCATGAGGTGTTCGGAGATCTGGCTGGCTTCATGCGGCATTGATGCCAAGACGCGATCCACCTTCAAACCTTCCGCCTCCAGTTTGGCCACGAGCAATTTCCATACTGACGAATGCCAGTCAAGGCAGCGGCGAATCTCAGGAATCAGGGCACGGCAGGATAGTTCCGGTGAATTCCCAAACGTATTGAACGGCTTGCTGATGTGCTGCCCGATCAGATTGTTCCAAGGGAATTCCAACTCAAGCCGGTAAGACTCCAGTTCAGCAAGGCACCCGATGGCCTCGAAGTGGTCTTGATGATTCGGCTGTCCGGCGGTTACAGATGCCGTCTTAATGAATTGTCGCCACTCGGAGCGAGTGGCGAGCTGGATAAATCCGAGCTTACCACCAGCAGCGAGGTGCTCACAGATTTCGACGGTGATCTGTCGTTGCTTATGCGCAGGGAAAGTTTCGGACAGTTGCGGGCGATGATGAAACATCAGGGCGTGTTTTGAATTGGCCTCTGCTGACTTCTCAATGTGGGTAATCAATCTATCCCAGACCTCTCGCTCCGTGCCGCCATGGATGCCGGCGACGATAGCGTACGGCCGCCACGATTGGCTTCTGAGATCATCTGAAAACTCTGATTCAAGGGTGTTGGCGAGCGCTTCGATAGCGCCGCTACCGCTCCCTCCCGACTGCCACCGGTCCGCCCCGACCGACAGATCGCAGGTCAGCAGGTGTCGGTACTCCGAAACCATGATCTGAAATTGCCGCTCTGAGGGAAATTCAGCTAATTCTGGCAAGGGATATCGTGCATCCTGCTCTTCTTCAACTGTATAGGAAGCGCCGAGTGCATAGAAACGCACCAACTCTGGTTCTGACAGGCTAATGGGCGTCGCAAGTCTGACCGGGCCGGGTACCCACGCGTGCAACGCCTGATGACTGGAGACAAACCGGGCTGCATCGGAAGGCGAAAAATGCCGCTCGCCAATGACAATCTCGCGGTATTCGTTCTCCAGCGCCTTCCGGAGCTTGTGGTTGAGTTCATTGGAATGGCGAAGCAGTACTTTCCGCTCGCTCTCGAACTTCGTGGCCTTGTCCAGCAAGGTAACGCTTGAATCGCTAGTCAAACGCTCGGTGATGGAGCCAATGGAAGATTCCAGTTGACGGCGGGCATCCTGGTCACTGCCAAGGACAGATACGCATAAGGGCTGGAGAACTTCCGGAACCTTGTCACGCAGGACACGCAGCGCCTTTGCAGTCTGGGCCGTGACAAGGATCGACTTTCCTTGGGAAAGGAGGTGCCCAATGAGATTTCCAATGGTGTGCGTCTTCCCGGTTCCGGGCGGACCTTGAACGATAACAGAGCCGCTGTGGTGGAGGCGACGGATAATCTGAAGCTGCGCTTCGTTCGCCTCCTTGGCCAGAAGGATATCCTCGTCGCTGATGGTAGGCGTTGCTTGTTGCCCGGCACCGTCGGCATCGCTGCTACCTGATCCATCCCCCAGCCCTGAGCCTTCCCACTCCTCCATAGTACCCGTGATCTGGGCCAGCGCAGGTGGGAATATCTCCTGATGATCTACGTCGTCAATGATTGCGTCGACGGCATTGGCGATACCTGCGATTCGCTTCCGCAAAAACAGAATCGGATCGCGCCACATGCGCGGTGTAGTCGTTGCGCCACCCGTAGCTGGTTTATCCAGAAACTCGCCATTGATGGGCGATACGGTCTGGATGAACGCTTTCAGGAAGGCTTCGGTATCTTCCCATCCGATAGGATGGTAGCTGGAGGCCTCCAACTCATTCTTGCGGCTCCTAATTGCTACCGAGGACACATCTTGTAGGTCGACAAAAAGGCTACTGTACAACTCTGGCTCGCGATCAGTCTCGTGGATCGTGAATTCGGGACCATTGGCATTGAACCGCAACTCGACGCGCTTGAGCAGGATTGGGTGATCGATGGTGATCAGTCCATCATTTCCAGATGTCGTTTGCCAAGACAGGTGACCGTCAGCCACCAACAACTCAAGCTGCTCGCCATCCTTTTCAATTGTTGAATGGATGTCGTAGAATACCTCGAAGAAACGGAGCGCCTTGCGGGCTACCTGTTCCGGCACGACCCAAGCGTTCCTCTGAATGTCCCATGCGATAAAGTCAGAGATCCGTTGTTCATCGTCATCGAATCTAACGGTAACCGTCTTCTCTTCTTCAGTCTCGTTCCGGCTTTCGGCGTAGGTCGCCGGCTTATTCGGATCATCCCATCCAGGCAACAACCAGGAGGCAAGGATATCAGGGGGCGCTGGACATCGTGTCGTCGCCGGCCGCTTGATGCGCAAGAGGATATCCGGCATTTCCTGCGTGTTCACCACGCGAACAGGTCGGTAGAGTTGCATCGATGGGTGGTCTGGCATGTCCGCTAGCCGTACGACCTTGGGCTGGTCACCAAGCATCCGAATCGGACGGAATCGAAGCTGGTTCGCTTCCTTGAGGAAGTGATAAAGCTGGCGAACCTTGTTCTTGACGATTTCGTTCACGACCTGCCTCTTGAAAACTTACTCCATAGCACATTGCCGTTCACGAGATGTGACGCGCGACAAGAGGAAACGGCTATTATTTAGTGGAGTTACAAAGTATTGCGTCAAACGCGTCGAGTCTACAGCACCGTCAACCACGCGGCAAATTGAGGTTTCTAGTGTAGTGAGTCATTCGAATAGGGGACAGTTTCCTCTGCCTTACTCAATGCTGAAAATCAACCAGTTGATCCGTACGCACGTAAGTTGTTGATATACAAAGGAGCGAGTGAGAGCATTTGCGGACTTCCGTCACCTCAGAGAGAGCGACACTGGAGAGAAAAATAGGACCGGAATTACGGTACCCGCCAATATCCGGAGTCCGCAATAAACCTCACGAACCCGCGCAGACACGCGGGTTTAGACGAAAAAAACCAACCGGATAAGTGGTTGGTCTTTTATATTGGTGGAGGCGGCGGGAATCGAACCCGCGTCCGCAAGTCCTCTACAGTCAGTTCTACATACTTAGCCATGTTATTTGATTTAACCCGGCATCCGCCAACCGGCGGGCTGATGACAGGCGAGTCACCTATTATTTAACGCTCTGTAAAGTAACCCTACGGAGCGCGATCCTCGTTAATGGCTCCGCTGTCTGTTGCCAGACCCGGCGTTGAGGCCCACCGGTGCGGAGTCTAGCCGGATTTAAGCGGCTAGAGCGTAACGTTCGTCGTTTGCGACTATGGTTTTCCAGATGTATTTACGAGGTGACTGGTCCTCGGTATGCCCTGCACTGCTTTGCAACCCACGTCGAAGCCAGGTCGCCCCCGGCATTCTGTGTTACAGCAATTAGATGGTACTGGACTGAAAGAGTTCAACTACGAACTTCGAGTTTTACTGCGAAGCGAAGGTCACTATAACAGAAATCGGGGGAACTCTGGAGGATTCCCTAATTTCGCCACCAAATCAGGCGTGGCGATACGGTTAAAGAATTCTCATACGGCTACTTCTGCCATACACCGGTGATACTTTGTCCGTAGATGGACTCCATCTACATGAGAACATCCGGCGTAATGCGCTTCGCTTATTACGCCCTACATTTTTAACAGGCGATACGGTTAAAGAATTCCCGTGTTACATTTCAACAGAATCTGAAGGGCGTCTAAAGGTAACCGAGCAGTTCTTGCGGCTGATCTATTAGGTATCTTGCTCCCCATGATTCAGGCGGGCCCACATTCCCGAGGTACCCGTATCTGGCAATGACCGGCTCCATGCCCGCAGCCAGGCTGGCTTGCACGTCGCGGATGTCGTCGCCAAGGTAGACGCATTCACCGGGGGCTACCGCCATTGCGCTGCTCGCTGTCAGCAGCGGCTCCGGGTGTGGCTTGGAATGGACGGTGTCGCCACCGCTGACGATGCAGGCGGCACGCTGGCTCAAGCCCAGTTCCCGCATCAAGGGTATGGTGAAGCGCGCGGGTTTGTTGGTGACGATGCCCCAGGCAACCCGGCGAACATCGAGCTGATCGAGCAATTCGGCTACGCCTGGAAACAAGCTTGTTTCGTGGCACAGGCGCTCGGCATAATAATCGAGAAATTCGTTGCGCATCGTCTCATATTCCGGATCACCCGGTTTGATATTGAATCCGAGACCAAGCAACCCGCGGGCCCCGGCCGAGGCTTCCGTACGGATGAGCTCTATCGACAAAGCCGAGAGGCCTCGGGCGATGCGCTGCCGGTTGAGGGCATGACCCAGATCGGGGGCAGTGTTAGCCAGGGTGCCGTCGAGATCGAAGAGAACGGCTTTAATCATGAGTCGGCCACTTCGGGAAGTCATGGGGTGAGGCGCACACACGCCGCCGTTCATTTGGGCTGGATTCCGGATTAACCCGGATGTTTCATAAATTGACGCGCGTCCTTGCTGGTTTTTTGTTTCGTATGGGAATTTTGCTCAGTCGGGCGTATGAGTAACTACGCCACTCTCTCACAAAATCCCCCTACAAAACAAAATCCTGCGCAATCATCACGCGAATTTATGAAACATCCGGGCTAAGTCCGGAATGACGAAATGATAATATTTTCTCGCGCTGGATAAATAAAACTGAGCGGGCCGGTTGCGTTTCCCGGTTTATCACTTTTTCATCGCCGCACTCGCGATTTCAGGCACGGCAAGCCATGATGTAGTTCACGTCTGAATCCGACTCCAGTGCGTAGACCTTGGTGATGGGGTTGTATGTCATGCCGATGATCTCTTCCACATCGAGCCTCGCGTCGCGAGCCATGCGCGCAAGCTCGGACGGTTTGATGAATTTCGCATAATCGTGCGTGCCTCGCGGCAGCAGATTCAATACATATTCCGCTCCAATTACAGCGAACAGGTATGATTTCGGGTTGCGGTTGATGGTCGAGAAGAAAACCCAGCCACCCGGCTTGGCGAGTTGAGCGCAAGCGTGCACGGTGCTTGCCGGGCTGGGCACGTGCTCCAGCATTTCCATACAGGTAATCACATCGTAATGACGAGGCTGTTCTCTGGCGAGGTCTTCTACCGCGATCTTGCGGTACCTCACATGCCTGCCGGTCTCCAGCAGGTGTAGCTTTGCCACTTTCAGGGGTTTGTCGCCAAGATCGATGCCGACGACATGTGCGCCGCGCCCTGCCATGCTTTCCGACAGGATGCCGCCGCCGCAGCCGACGTCCAGCACGGTTTTACCCGCGAGACCCGCCAGCCGGTCAATGTAATCGAGCCGTAATGGATTGATTTCATGCAACGGCTTGAATTCACTGTTGGGATCCCACCAGCGATGCGCCAGCTGGTTGAATTTCTCCAATTCCAGCGGATCAACATTTACGCTCTTGCTTTCCGTTTCCTTGATCATTAACTGTTCATCCCTTCCGCAATCCGTTCCCGCCAGAATTCCGCCCTGAGGAATAATTCCCGCTCGTTCAAAGTGGTCAATTCTCCATCATTCAGCAGCATTTTACCATCTACCCAAACATGGCTCACCTGTTCCCGCCCGGCGGTGTAGACAAGGTGCGAAACAGGATCATAACAGGGTGCGAGTTCAAGGCTGGAAAAATCCACGGCGGTGATGTCCGCTGCCTTGCCCACGACCAGCGAGCCGGTAACCGCACCCAGGCCTAGCGCCTTGGCGCCATTGAGTGTGGCTATTTGCAGTGCCTGATATGCCGGCAGCACGTCCGCTCTGCCGCTTTCGCCCTTGGCGAGCAGCGCGGCGAAACGCATTTCCTCGAACATATCGAGGCGATTATTGCTCGCGGCGCCGTCCGTTCCAAGACCCACATTAACCCCTTTGCTCAACAGCGAGGCGATGGGCGCAACCCCGTTGGCAAGTTTCAGATTGGATGAAGGGCAGTGCGCCACGGCGCAACACTGTTGCGCCATCAGTCCGATTTCATCGCCGGTGAGATGGACCATGTGCACCGCGATCAGGTTGGGGCCGAGCAAGCCCAGTTTGTGAAGACGTTCTATCGGGCGTACGCCATGCGCTTTCAGACTATTTCTGATTTCATCATCGGTTTCGTGCAAGTGAACATGGATGGGTACATCGAGTTGCTCGGCATAGGTAAGCACGTTGGCGAAAACCTTGTCGCTGACGGTGTAAGGCGCGTGAGGTGCGAAGCAGAACGATAGCAACGGATGGTGGCTGTAATCGTCACGCAGGGCCAGGCCTTTTGCCAGATAATCATCGGCGTCGCTGGCGTAGGCGGTAGGAAAATCGATGATGATCATGCCAACGGCGGCGCGCATACCGGAGGTCAGCACCG
>JAKDLC010000364.1 GCA_030453055.1 Nitrosospira sp. | reverse complement strand
CGATGTCGCGCAGGCTCTCGCGGTAAGTCAGTTGCGCGAAGGCCATGCAGAGAAATTGGTCGAGATGTGAAAATGTCTTGGTGGGATATTTGGAAGGGTAACGCTGTACACAGCGGCGGAACGTGTGAAGGGGTAGATACTCCATGAGTTGCGCGAACACCAATTTGCCTGAATACATGATAGAAATTCCCGGGGAGAAAACCCCAGTTTCTCAAAAAATTCACGTTCAAGTCGGTGACACCCCTAAACATAATGTTTCCCATTCACAATCAAATAGTTACATACCGGTCTGAGCAAAATTGCCGGACACTACTGATATTAAACCTAAATCCGGTAGTTGACCGCTCATTTAATAGACCAGTGTTATGATTGATAACGATATCTCGTATTATTTGACGCTCACCTTCCGGGTGAGGCCCGTCCAACTACCGGATTTAGGTTAAAATGCCATGGCATTTCAACCGTTTTGCGGAAAATATTCTCCTTTTCATAAAGGACAGCATGAAAAAACTCGTTCTCCTGCGACACGGAGAAAGCACCTGGAACAGGGAGAATCGTTTCACCGGATGGACCGACGTGGATTTATCGCCAAAAGGTCTGGAAGAAGCCAGAAATTCCGGCAGGCTATTGCAGGAGAACGGATTCATGTTCGACGTCGCCTATACCTCGGTCTTGAAACGCGCCATTCGCACGCTATGGATCGCGCTGGATGTAATGAATCAGATGTGGATCCCCGTCAATTTGTCCTGGCGGTTGAATGAGCGCCATTATGGCGCACTGCAAGGCCTGAACAAAACGGAGACGGCGCTCGAATATGGTGAAGAGCAGGTCCATATCTGGCGGCGCAGCTACGACATTCGGCCACCCGCGCTAACGCCCGAGGATGATCGCTATCCCGGATCGGATCCTCGCTATCGGGGTCTGGCGACTCAGGATATTCCATTGACCGAGTGTCTCAAGGATACCGTGGCGAGATTCCTGCCATATTGGAACGAAACCATTGCTCCACAGGTCCGATCCGGACAATGCGTGCTCATTACCGCCCATGGGAATTCACTGCGCGCGCTCGTAAAGTATCTCGACAACCTTTCGGATCAAGACGTCCTGGAACTCAATATTCCCACCGGGATTCCGCTTGTGTACGAACTTGATGACAATCTGGAACCGCTACGGAATTATTACCTCGGTAATCAGGCAAAAATCGAACAAGCCATGCGGGTAGTGGCAAACCAGGGGAAAATATCACCGCTGTCATGAACAAGCTTATCCTGGCTTGTGCATTGATCCTGTCGTTCCCGCTTCATGCCGCTCCCAAGGCTGATAAGGAAGACCTGAAGCAACTACGCGGTAAAATTGAATCGTTACAGCGAGAACTGGCGAATACGGAAGAATCGAAATCGGAAGCAGCGGATGCCCTGCGCGAATCGGAGCAGGCCGTCAGCGACGCCAACCGCAAATTAGCCGCATTGGCACACGCACAAGGCGAGGCCAATGACAGGCTCAATCAGTTGCAGACCCAAGCCGGGCAGATCAAGAATCATATTGAGGCGCAACGGTCGCAGCTAAGCAAATTTCTTTACCGGCAGTATACAGGTGGAGGCGGCGGCAGGCGCTCGGAGTACCTGAGTCTCTTGCTCGATCAGCAGGATCCCAACCGGATTGCCCGGAATCTGCATTACTACGGCTATCTCTCCCGGGCAATCAAGCAGAACATCGATGTTCTGCGGATCAATCTTGAACGGCTCGATGAGCTCACTCGCGAAAGTCGTGCGAAAAGATCGGAAATCGCCATGATCCAGGCTAAGCAAGCCGAGCAAAAAAAGCAGCTCGAGCAGGAGAAAGCCGGGCACAAAAAATTGCTGGCGCGTATTTCGGCGCAGGCTGATCAGCAGCGGCTTGAGATTGAAAAACTCAAGCGCGATGAGGAACGGCTCGCGCGCCTGGTGGAAAAAATCGCCAAACTGCTTGCACGCAAAAATCGTACCGCGCCTCTGAGCAACGACCGGCTGCCCGACGCGTCAACGGATGGAAACCCGTTCCCCGCGTTGAAAGGCCGCTTGAGTTTGCCGGTACGCGGGGAACTTGCCAACCGTTTTGGTAGTCTACGCGCCAGTGGGGATATTACGTGGAAGGGGCTTTTCATCCGCTCGGTTGCCGGTGAAGAGGTGAAAGCCGTTGCGGGCGGGCGCGTAGTTTTCTCCGACTGGCTGAGAGGATTCGGCAATCTTATGATCGTGGACCACGGCGGCAGCTACATGAGTCTCTACGGCAACAACGAAACCAACAATAAGCGGGTCGGTGAAGTCGTTCGCGGCGGCGATACCATTGCGACCGTGGGAAACAGCGGCGGCAACCCTCATTCAGGTTTATACTTTGAACTACGCCATCAAGGCAAACCGTTTGACCCTTTGAACTGGGTCAGAATTAAACCTAAACCCGGTAATTGACCGCTCATTTATAGATTAGTGTTATGATAACTAACAATATTTCGTATTATTTGACGATCACCTTCCCGGGTGAGCCCCGCTACGGGGTGAATTGCACAGTTTTTGCGGCGCATGGCCGCGTTGCAACTCCTTGGAATGGAACGACCATTCCGCGTCGTTGCGCCT
>JAKDLC010000363.1 GCA_030453055.1 Nitrosospira sp. | reverse complement strand
GCTACGCTTCACCCATCCTACATAAGCGCCAAACTGAGAATGGTTCATAGGCATAAAAATAATTGGCGTCGCATATAGCGTTGTCAATCGGACGATATTTTCTTTAAAAAGAAGCCATCTTTCATTTGGAAGCCTATCCTCCCTGATCATGGATTGCCGAATCAAAAGGGGATCGTAGCATCCAGCGAGAACAAGAATTGATCCTTCCTGCCATCAAACGGCCGAAACGCTGCGTCAATGCCATCCGCCCTGTCATAACGAATGTTTGGCCTGATATTCAGCTTGGCAATCGGCTTCCAGTCCATCTTCAGTCGTTTCGCCGGTTTCCAGTTCATACCCAGGGTGACTGCGTAATAATCGGCGGGCGCGCTGATAAAGGGGATGTTGCCTGCAAAACTGACCCCTCTGTTATTCAGCGCGGAAAGTATCCGGTAGGGCGAGAAGACGCGCCAACCGTCTCTATCGTTGAACCGCTCGGCGCGAATACCGATGGACAGATCTTTAAGGAGATCATAGGTCAAGTGCGTGTTGATGCTATACCATTCGGCATTCTTGTTTACACCGTTCAACAAAATGCCGCCGGCCCAACCATGAGCATGATGCACAACCAGGTGTGTTTTTGGCGTGACTCTGTGCTGCAGCACCACGCTGTACATAATCCACGGCTCCCTGGCCGGCGCGGCGGTCTGCCCGTACGTGCCGCCGATAGTGGCTGAGGTCCTTCTATCGTCACTGGCCCAGATGACGCCGGCCAAGCCACCCCAATTGTCCAGTTGCTTATCGAAACCGCCGTCCCAGCCACCGGTAGCGCTGCCCGTGGTTGCGGCGCCCAGAACAGACCAATTTGCATCGATTGTGTAGTTGCCCAGCAAGCCGGTGTGGGTAAAGGGTTCACCACTATTCAACGCATAAGCACGCGTGTAGAAGAAGTTATCGGGAGCGGGAACCGTCTCATATCCGAGCGGCGTATAAAAATGACCGGCCTTGATATTGAGGCCGTTGCCGATCGGCACATATGCCTCCAAGTACGCCTGAGGAAGCGCAATACCATACGTGCGGGTCGAGTTGCAGCACAGGTTGAGATCCCAGTTGCCCCTATTCGAGGGTTCTCCGGTATTCTCGTCGAACGCGGAAATGCCAAAAGCCTGCGCATAAATAGCGTCGGTACCGAACAGAAAATCGAAACGGCCGCCCAAATCCCATGTTGGGCCTTCCGACAATACGGCTCGCTGCACAAATAAATTAAACTGATTCAACTGGAATTCGCCGGAACGATCAGCGAAAGTAACGGTACCGTTGTATCCATTGGCCGGATTATTCGCATTGTAGGTCGCTCCACCGTTGATCCAGCCGCCGAATTCCATGCCACTGTCCCTGAATAGCCTTGTTAAGCTGTGAGCATGCACATCGCTTGAGTTCAATATGGTCAATGACAGGATGCCCGCTACAGCGGCCATTGCCTGGTTTCTACATTCCGGCATGCGTTCCACCCACCCCTCCCTGCGTCCTTGGGTCGGTTCCCAAGGGTCGGTTTTCCGCCATTACCGATAAGGAAGGTCAGATCGGCGCCCGGCAGCCTTGCCAAACTTAACCCGGATGTTTCATAAACATCCGGGTTAAAAAATCAGCGGCAAAACCGTTATTTCTTCCTCGATTCTTCAAGTCCGACAGGCTGCCAGTGTAGTGAGTCAGAGATATCGCTACTTCCCGGTTTATTCATTTGAATCGGTTAGGTAACGATATCTCTGACTCACTACACTAGCCTGTCCGGCTTCTTTAAATCCGGCGGTCTACTACGGTTTGTCCAGTTGCGCCTCCACCAATGCATTGAGCACCCATCCGACCTGCCCGTCGGCTGCCTGCACATGCAACCAGTCACCCTGGTAGGCGTCCGCTGTTATCCGGGAACCTTTCTCCAGCACGCCGTATATCGCCGCGCTTAGACCCGGTCTTTGGCGCAGATTGCTATCGACCGTGGTACGTAGCGGGATGGGTACTTCAAATGGCGTCGTTACGCGGCGCAGACCCGGCACCTTGAAAGTACGATTATTATTTATCATGTCGATAAATCCGCGTGCGTGCGCGGCGTAATCCATCGCTGAGACATGATTGCCTTTCGCATAGGACGCGGCGGCGGCGCTGAGGAGGCGCTGCGCCTGAGTTTGCACCGCCTGCTCGGAATCCGTGAATGGGAACGACTTCAAATTTTCCATGGCGGCCTCAGCCTCGGCAATAGCCGAGGCGGCGGCGGGACGCGTGGCCAACCGTCGAACCTTCACCAGGGCCTGATTGGTTGTCTCCCGCAACGTCCTGGCCTGAACCCGCTGCTGAACCTGCTGAACGCGGATCTGCGCCTCCTTGTCCGCCAGTACGTTCTGCAGGCGTTCAATTTCCTGTTGCTGCGCGTCCTTTTCCACCAGCAGCTTTTGCAGGCGTTCGATTTCCCGCTGTTCTGCCGCGCAGGGATCCATCGGAATAGCTGGAATCTCGGATGACAACGGTTTCAAAAGGCTGCTGCATGACATGATGTTCAACCCCAGCAGCGCCAGGATTATTCGTCATAACATTTGCCGCGCTCGGGTCTTTTGCGGACTGTGTAGCTTATCCGGCTGT
>JAKDLC010000362.1 GCA_030453055.1 Nitrosospira sp. | reverse complement strand
GTGAGACGATGACCCAGGCCCACCTGCTTCAGTATTTTCGCCGCCTGATCATACGCTTCACTGTTGCTGATGCGCCGGATCAGCAGCGGCATGGCGACATTTTCCAGTGCACTGAATTCCGGCAGCAAATGATGGAACTGATAAATGAACCCCAGCGACCGGTTGCGCAGCTTGCATCTTTCTTCTTCATCGATGGTAGTCACACTCTGTCCCATGATGCGGATATCGCCGCCGGTAGGAGCGTCCAACCCTCCAAGCAGGTGCAACAGCGTACTTTTGCCGGAACCCGATGCGCCGACAATGGCAAGCGTTTCGCCAGCCAGGATATCGAGGTCTATGCCCAACAGGACCGGCACTTCCTGCTTGCCCTGATAATAGCTCTTGCGCAGATTACGGCAGGAAATAACGGTTTTATTCATACCGCAGCGCCTCTGCGGGATTGATTCGGGACGCTCGATAGCTCGGGTAAATGGTTGCCAGCAGGGTCAGCGCGAACGAGACCACCGCTACGGCCACAATGTCGCTCATTTGCGGGTCGGATGGAATTTCACTGATGTAATAAACCTCTCGTGAAAGGAATTGTACGCTGAACAGGCGCTCAATCAGCGCAACCACCGTCTCTACGTTGTATGCCAACAGCATTCCTGCGGTCACGCCCAGCGTCGTGCCGATGACACCGATCAGCGTACCCTGCACGATGAATATTTTCATGATGCTGCGCGGGCTTGCGCCCAGTGTGCGCAGAATCGCGATATCGGACTGCTTGTCGGTCACCGCCATCACCAAGGTCGATACGATATTGAATGCGGCCACCGCGATGATGAGGGTGAGGATGAGCGACAGCATGCGCTTCTCGATCTGTATCGCGCGGAAATAATTGGCATGCTGGCGGCTCCAGTCGCTGATATGAACATCCGTGGAAATCATGGGCGCAAGTTCCCGCGCGACTTGCGGCGCCTCGAACAGGTCGCGCAGCTTCAGCCGCACACCTGATACTTGTTCATTGTCCATGCGGTAGAGCGTTTGCGCATCCGCCATATGAATGAGCACCAGGCCCGAGTCGTATTCGAAATGTCCCGCTTCGAAGACGCCGGTAATCGTGAACTGTTTCAGACGCGGCAGTATGCCCGCCGGCGTTACCTGTCCCTGAGGCGATATCAGCACGATCTTGTCGTCCGTGAAGACACCCAGGGCACGCGCCAACTCGCGACCGATAATGATGCCGAACCGCCCCGGCACGAGACTATCCAGCTCGCCATCTATCATCATCCGCGCAAGATCGGCCACATCGTTCTCCTTATCCGGCAGGATGCCTCTTACCACGACTCCACTGACAACCTGGTCGAACGACACCATGCCCTGCGCGCTGACATAAGGTGCGGCGCCTTCTACCTGCGGGTGCTGGAGCGCTTCGTGCGCGACCTGCCGCCAGTTCGTCAGCTTGCCGTCAATGCCGCTTATCTGGATGTGCGACGCCACGCCGAGAATACGTGACCGCACTTCTTTCTGAAAGCCGTTCATCACCGACATTACGGTGATCAGGGCGGTCATGCCGAGCGTGATGCCCAGCAGGGAAATCAGCGAAATGAAAGAAATGAAGTGATTGTGACGTTTGGCGCGCATGTAGCGCAGCCCGATGAAGAGTTCGTAGGGGGACACGGATAAACAGGCCTGAATAAAAGAAGAAAGGCCGAAGTTTGCCACATTCCATCGGGGCGTAACAGACAACCGGATATCGAGGCCCGCCATTTTGCTCAGTCGGGCGTATGAGTCACTACGCCACTCCCTCACAAAATCCCCCTGCAAAACAAAATCCTGCGCGATCATCACGCGAATTTATGAAACATCCGGGTTAAAATTCGCCTCTCAACCCAATTACTGCGGCTATTCCCGGCAATGGCGCAAAATCCTTCAAAAAAGAGGTGTGTACACGCATTTCTTCGTTAAGCAGATTCCTGCCTTGAAGAAAGATCCGGACGCCGTTTGATCTGATTTTTTTGATACGATAGCTCACATCGACATTCACCAGCGTGTAACCGGGCGTATCCGTTTCGAGTTCAGCCACACGGTTTTGATGCATCACGCGAATCGCGCTCACGTTGGCTGTCCAGGGGCCCGTCCTATGATTCAATTCCAGCCCGAACCGCGGTGGCGTCGTGCGCGGCACGTTACCGCCGGTATCCAGTTTTCCCCGCACGTAGTCGGCAAACAGGCGCAGATCGATAGCATCGGGCTTTAACGTGAGGATTGCTTCCGCTTCCGCGCCATAAAATCTCGCTCCGGCCTGCGCGAAATTCTGCACCAGAAATTCCCCATTCGGATCCAGCGTTCCGGTATCGTCGGAGCGATCGGCCACACCGTCACCGTTCGCGTCGGCGCTTCGCACGAAAATATAGTTGCCGATCCAGTTATGAAATACATTGACTTTCCATTTCACGACGCCGGTGGTCTTGCGCAGCGCAAGATCGATGTTATTGGTTGTCTCGCTGTTCAAGGCGCTATCGCCCGTTTGGAAGGTGGCCGTGCCGCGATGCGCGCCATTGATGTACAGTTCCGTCGTGGACGGCGCACGCTGCCCCCTGGTAGCCGAAAGACCCAGCCCGTACCCATCCCTGAATTTCCATAAGG
>JAKDLC010000361.1 GCA_030453055.1 Nitrosospira sp. | reverse complement strand
AGCAGGCGGATGAACCGCCGCCCAGAAAATCCTTCAGCCACAACCCCAGCATAATCGCGGCAGACAATGCCAGCACCACACCTCCCCAGCGCATCCATGCCGGCTTGCGGGCTTCCATCGCATTACTTCACCAGGCGCTGCGTCACCAGACCCAATTGCGTGATATCCAGTTGACCCAGTAATTCCAGGACTTCCATCACCTTTCCGTACTGCACTACCGTATCTCCCTTGACCACGACCGGCAGTTCCGGATTGGCCGCCTTTAACTGGCCCAAACGGGTCCGCAATTCGTCCAGCGTCACCGGATAGGCGTCCAGAAAGATTTGCCCGCTTTCGTTGATCGTGACCGCCTTGGTCTGTGGTTTAGCCAGACTGGGGGTATTGCTGGCCTTGGGCAAATTGACCTTGATACCCTGCACCGATGCCGTTGTCATGATAATGAAGATCACCAGCAATACATAGGCCAGATCCAGCATGGGCACCACATTGATCTCGTCGTACAGCTCGTTGTCTTCCTGAACCTTCATGAAAATCCCTGCTCAGCGCGTGTAGTTTTCGGCGAGCTTGGTGACGAACTCATCGACGAAAATATGCATCTGGGATACGATGGATTTAATGCGCGACGCCAGGTAGTTGTAGCCGAACAATGACGGGATCGCCACCGACATTCCTGCTACGGTCGCCATCAGCGCCGCCGCAATGCCCGGCGCGATCGCATTGACATTGACATCGCCCGCGGCGGCAATCGCCGCAAACGTGATCATCACTCCCATCACCGTGCCCAGCAGCCCGATGAAAGGGCCGCCGGAAATGGCGATGGTGAGCAGCACCATGAATTTGTTCATGCGCTGAATTTCCTCCACCAATCCGGAATCGAGCGTGGCGCGTATTGCGTCGAGCGATTGCGGCGACAGGGAGCGGTCGAGGCGCGTGGCGTCCGTATCGTTGAAGCGATGCGCCAATTCGAGCGCGCCAATGTGATAGATGCGGTACAGGGAAGAATGCTCGAACTCGTTCGCCAACCCCTTGGCTTTGTCTATCATCGCCAAATCGGTTGACAGCTCGCGGAATTTGCCCATGAAGCGGCTATTGGATTTATCCACCCGGTAGATGTAGACCGCCTTGCTGTACATCACCCATATGGCGATCAGCAGCATGACCGCCAGCACGCCAATCGCAATCCACCCATCCAGCGTCAGCGATTTCAGGATAACGCCCATGTGCGAGACTTCCGCGCCACCCTCCGCGGTCTCCTCTTCGCCGAGCGTGACCAGCTGGCCGTCCGGCCCCTGCGCGGCCTGAACGGCCATCCATTCGGCGCCGCGCGCCACGCCGGACACGTGCACTTCGTCCATCTCGCCCTTGAATCCGGACCCGAGCGTCATGCTACCGGTTGGCAACACCGCGCCCGGCGCTTCACCCGCCGGCTTGCCGTTTACATACACGCGCAGCGCATCCGAAACCGTGATTCCCAGGTGATGCCATTGGCCTGCACTCAGGGGAGTATTGGAAACCACGTTCGCCTTGCCCGAGTTCGCCTTTACCAGTCCGCCTTCCAGCGATACGGTCAGCCCGTCCGATTGGAGCAGGGTGCCGTCCAGCGAAGAAGGCTTGATCCATACCGAAAAACTGTAGCCGGTGCTTGCATTCACCGCGGGAAGCGTCACGCTTTGAGAACCGTCGAACCCGACGCCGCCGTTCGAGAACGAAGCCGCTACATACGAAGCGGAGGATTGCACCGCGTGCAAGCTATTCGGCCCGCTATCCTGGGGGTTTCCTCCCGGCTCAGCGAAGTGATACACAGCGCTTGCGGCATCGTAGGTTGCTTTCGGATTCGCGGCGGAAGTTGCGTTCTCGTTGCCGAAATAAAGAAATATTTCCGTCTGGGGTGAAAGTTTGGGCACGTTCACCCATACCAGTCCCAGCTGATTCACCGCATCCCACTTCTCAATATGAAATTTCAGCTCGGTCTTGTCATCGTCTGCGACCAGGCGCAGGTCGCTGGCATTATCATTCGCCGAGAAAAAATCGAAATTCCCCGTGTGCAGGCGGATCAGCACCGGTACATCCGCTACCTCGCCCGCCGGATTGGTCAGCGTGATTTTCTTGCGGCCCGTCCATTCCTCATTCCACCAGGCATGGCTGGACAACGAAAACGTACCGAGTGCAAACGCAAGTAGAGACGCAAAGAAGCGCATGGGTCGATTAATCTGCCTATAAATTTGCAAAGCAGAGATTATCCGTGCGCCAGATTACAGCCATTAGTACTTACTATGATCCGAATGGATCATTACCAGGCACGTGCGGCGCCCGCATGTAATAAGTGGGGGGAAGTGACAGGAGAGGCAGTCTGCACGGGCATCGCGACAGGCTGACCGCCCGGCCGGCGCTAGTCTGTTCGGCGCACGCTTGTCTGCATACCAACACGCTTTTTAGAACATGGGATGGTGAAATCAGCCTATGGATCGGGCGCCGGCTTGACCGCTATCGGACCCGTCCAGGTGAGACACCTGCGGAGGATTCAATGGCCGGGAGAATGGAAGAGAGATTTTTAATACTGGCAAATGGTGTTGTCTATTTTCCTCCTGATTCCTCCTGATTCCTTCTGATTCCTTCTGATTCCTTCTGATTCCTTCTGATTCCTTCTGAT
>JAKDLC010000360.1 GCA_030453055.1 Nitrosospira sp. | reverse complement strand
CTGATCCAGGTCGAAAAAGAGCAATGCGCCAGAATAATTATAGCGAGTCGCCAAATTGAGCATCTGCTCCAACTCTTCCTGAAAGCGGCGTCGATTGAATAAGTCCGTAAGGGGATCATGATCGGCCAGCCAGGCCAACCGGCCTTCCGCGCGCTTATGTTCCGTCATGTCGAGGCCTACGGATAACATCGCCGGGTCATCCGCGGTGTGCCGCGTCAGCCGGGAATGCAGCCAGAGAATGTGACGCGTCGATAAGTCTTTACACAATATATCGGCTTCGTGACGAAGTTGATCTCTTTGTTCGGACCGCAATTCCTCAAGATGCGCAGGCAGATCCCGCAACTCATCTTCATGGATAAGAAGCTCGATGAAGGGTTTTCCTCGCAGTTCTTCTTCCGTATATTGAATCAGCATTTCGCCATGGGCATTCAGCGTGATGATCTGACCATGGGCATTTTGCGTCAGCACAATCACCTGCGCAATATCGAGGAGATTGGTGATGAAATCTTTTTCCTTGCTCAATTCATCCATTTTCTTCGCCAGGATCCGCGTCCGGTCGGCGACCTGATCTTCAAGCTTTTCAAGCTGATGAGACAGGGCGACCGCCGTTTCATCGAGCAGGTCGATTTCATTCCTCAGCCATGATTTATGACCTGCGGAATAAAGGGAGGCGCGGAAATCCTTGAAGCTGCTGCGGGCCAGGAGAGGTAAAGTAAAGACAATGTGTTTGAGCCGTGACAGTGGCTTGGTAAGAATGACAAATAATAATATTTCGGCGAGAAGAAACCCCATCAGACCTATTATCATATTCTGCTGTGTCGAATGGCGGATGGCGCGGACGGTCGAAGTGACATCGGTGATGACGACCAGCTGCGCCTTATCGGATGTAGCGGCGCTTCCCAAAGGAAGCAGTTTTATTTGATGGTGACGCTTGTTCCAGAAGCCCTGAACCCCATTTTCCAAGCTGCCAAAATCCGGGTATTGCTCTGACACACGATTCAACATCGGACGATTCTTTTCGCTTGCGGTGAGTGCGGCGATCCGGACGCCCCAGTTTGGGATTCTCAAGCCGTCACCGCCGTCAACCTCGCGCGAGCCGTCGGGTACTTTGCCTGGTACTTTAATAAGCAATCCGATGTCGGCGCCCGAGATGTTCTCGAATCCTAAAATGGCGTCAACCAGAGGCGCGCCGATGACTACCGTGCCAACGCTGATCCCCTCGACCAGCAAGGGCACTACTGCGAATTGCATGCAGCTGTTCCCGCAATGGAATGGGCTGATGGGCCGTTCTCGCGCATTGACCTCACGAACCCAATCCTGTAGCAGATCATTTCGATGCGTATCAAATTCCTCGCCACCCCAGCTCGCGAGTAACTGATTCGAATTACCGTAGAAACGTACCAATTCGATACCCTTATTGAGCTGCAATGACTCCCAGTACGGATCGAATGTCGCCGCGATATTCTTTTCGTTGCCCCCGAGCAGGGCTGCTCCCATTCCTTCCAGAAAAGGGACCAATCCAGCAAACTGATGCAAGTTGCGCGAAAGTTGTTCCATCAAGCCTTCCACTTCGCTCGCGTACCGCTGGTGTTGCCTATCCCGCTGGCGCTCGAAATCGCCGATCAGGCTAGAGTAGGTAATTATGCCGAATGAACCTACGATAGCGAGCAATATCAGGCTGCTCAATAACAAGACTTTCCATTTCAGGCCCAGGAATCTGTGTGGCGTCGATCTTGCGACGCCATCATGCTCTGCCTTGCCATTGCGGAGATTCTGTTTCATGGATATCGTCTCTAGAACCGGAAGGAACCCAGGACCGTGAACAGATGCCAGTGCTGCGCCAGGTCGCCCGAATTTCTATTATCCAGGGTCGAGAGCCAGGCTGTGCCGTTCACGTTGTGGTATTCGGCGCGCAGCATGAGCTGCGGCGTGATATCCCAGCGTATCCCCACGGTTATGTCTTTGGCATATCTGGTATAGGCGGGGCGTCCTCCGCTGGCTGATGACGCCGCCCATGTTTTACCATCACGGTCATCCCTGTCGGTATAAAGAACATCGTAGCGAGCAAAGGCCTCCAACGCGGGGGTCAAGCGATAGGCGCCTTGAAAATAATAGCTTTCGCCGTAAAAATCCAATGCGAGCGGAGATACGCCGAAATCCTTGTATTCAAGGTGCCGGAGAGCATATTCGGAGGTGAGGCTCCAGCGTTCGGCGTTATATTGAGCGGAAAAAATGAGGGGCGTGAATCGGATTGAGCCAGAGTGAAGGCTATCAACCGCCGCCGGATTATAACCGATATTCAGCTGCGCTCCACTGACCGCAAAGCGGACTCTTCCCTCGTCGAGTTCATACATTACACGACCGATATAGGATATATCCGGCGTAAGGTGCCCCGGTATGTTAGGCCCCAACAAGGCGACCTCAGTTTCCGCGCCTCTAACCAGGGGGCGTACTGCCCCACCCTGAAAGGAAACATTTCCCAGATCCGAGCGGTGCTCGCCATGTAGCTGGATGCCGTCCGCGGCAAGGGCGAGTTTGCGTGTGCGGTCGAAGTAAATGGACTGGGGTAACAGAATGCTTGGCCGCGTGAAGGGTACGTCGCGCGTGTCGTTGTAGAAGCCAAGGGGGTTTTTCATTCTCCCCAGGCGTATG
>JAKDLC010000359.1 GCA_030453055.1 Nitrosospira sp. | reverse complement strand
CGGCCAATGCAATCATATCGGGACATCCTACACTGGATTTTGAGAACCGCTATATTCGCAAGGATGGACAAGTGGTGCACATTATGTGGTCCGCCCGTTGGTCGGAAGCCGATCAGTTGAGGATTGCCGTTGCACGAGACATCACTGAGCGCAAGCGGGCCGAATCAATGCAGGCAGCGCTCTACGCCATTTCCGAAGCCGCGCATACTGCAGAGGATATGCTCTCTTTATTTCAGCTGATTCATCACATAATCGGCAATCTGCTGTCAGCGACTAATTTTTCCGTGGCGATATACGATGAGAACAATGACCAGCTGAGCTTTCCCTATCGCGCCGGTGACTACGACGAGGCATTCGAAATGCAGCAAACAGCCGTAGGTACTCTTTGCGCAGAAGTCATTCGTACCAGGCGCTCCCTGCTGCTGGGGCCTGAGTCGTTGGCCGCGCTTCCCGAGGAATTACAAGCTGCCAACGATAACAACGTGCTGTGCTGGCTGGTCGTCCCGCTCAACTCGCACAAGGGTACTATCGGCGCACTGATTTTGAAAGGCGACGCGGATGGTGCACCCTACACCGAAAAGGACAGGGAACTGCTGCAATTTGTCTCCACTCAAATTGCCGCCGCTATCGAGCGAAAACAGTTGCACGCCCGACTGAAGTACATGGCGCAATACGACGGATTAACCGGGCTACCCAATCGAGGACTTTTATATGATCGCCTGAAAATGGCGCTCGCAAGAACACGACGGGAACAAGGACAAATGTCCCTGCTCTACCTGGACTTGAACAATTTCAAACAAGTCAATGACTCTCTGGGTCATGCTGCAGGGGATGAGCTGCTGCAGGAGATTGCCAATCGCCTAAAGCAGTGCATACGCGATTTGGATACGGTTGCGCGCATGGGCGGCGATGAGTTTGTGGTGCTGCTCGAAAACATCCAGGCGCCTGAGCACGCCTCGAATGTGGCCAAAAAAATTCGCAGTGCTATAAGCCAACCCATAAAAATAGAGGGCTGCAGCCTGTGCATACTGCCGAGCATCGGAATTGCACTCTACCCGGAGCATGGTGACGAGGCGCAACAACTTCTCAGACATGCTGACGAGGCCATGTATTTTGAGAAAAAGAAAAGTGTTGACTTGGGTTCCTCAGCCGCTCGATTCTTTAGTTGAATATTCCGGCACCCATTTTGCCAACTCCTGCTTGACTTCCTCGTCGCTTAGTACCGGATGCTCGGTTAGCCACACGACGAGACGCGCCAGCCATTCCTTATCTGCCTGGCGGGCTTGGGCTATGCGTAGTTTGGAATGAGGCGTCGGTAAAGTGCTCTCATCGTCCGCCAATAATTCTTCGTGGAGCTTTTCTCCCGGGCGCAAGCCATTATAGACAATGCCGATGTCTTCCTCACTCAGCCCGGACAGACGAACCATGTCTCTTGCCAGGTCGGCGATTTTAACCGGCTCGCCCATATCCAACACAAAAATTTCACCGCCGCCTCCTTTGCCTCCCATTAACCCGGCTTGCAGCACCAGTTGCGCAGCTTCAGGTATGGACATGAAATAACGCGTAATTTCAGGATGCGTGACGGTTACCGGCCCGCCTTTTGCAATCTGTTCGCGGAATTTTGGAATCACGCTGCCTGCGCTGCCGAGCACGTTGCCGAAACGCACCATGACAAAACAGGTTCCTAATAACGTATCGCAACGATCGATTTTTTCGATGAGAGGAACGGGTTGCTGCAATGCCTGACACACCATTTCCGCCAATCGCTTGCTGGCGCCCATGATATTGGTGGGATTAACTGCTTTATCGGTCGAGATCAATACGAATTTCTCTACCCCATGCTCGATTGCAGTCTGCGCCAGGACGTAAGTTCCGAGAACGTTGTTCAATACGGCTTGCCAGGCATTCTCCTGTTCCATCAAGGGAACATGCTTGTAGGCTGCCGCATGAAAAACAACTGTCGCCTGAAATTGTGAAAATACTTGAGTCAGCCGGGCCTGGTCTTTGACATCCCCTATTGTGAAGGCCACCGGCATTTCCGGAAAACTCGCTCTGAGTTCCTGCTCGATGTTGTAGAGCGCAAGTTCGTTCAATTCGAATAGCACCAGGCAGCCTGGTTCAAATTTGGCGATCTGCCGGCATAACTCCGATCCGATGGAGCCACCCGCTCCCGTAACCAGCACGGTTTTCCCGGTTAACAAGCCATGCAACCCTTCATCGTCCAGCACGACGGGATCTCGCCCCAACAAATCATCCAGTTCGACAGTGCGGATTTGTGACACGGTAATTTTACCGCTGATCAAGTCGTCATAAGAGGGCACGATCAACGCCTTTACGCCGGCGGCTGAGCACATTTCCAGCGCCCTGCGGCGGTCGCGATGAAGACGGCCGGGACGACGGCGGTCGGGATAACCGCGATCGGGATGAGAGCGCGAGAAGTGCCGTCGGCCGGAAGAGGTTGGCGTCATCGCAATGATGGCATGGGCGACACCGAATTTTTCTGCGATAACCGGCAACTGGTTGATTCGCCCCATTACCTTAAAACCATGCAGCATCAAGCCAAGTTTTGCGGGATCGTCATCCAGTAGTCCCACCACTCGCCATTTCACGCTGCGGGCAAGTTCTTTCACCAGACCGACTGCAGCATCGCCCGCTCCCAA
>JAKDLC010000358.1 GCA_030453055.1 Nitrosospira sp. | reverse complement strand
CAACGCTGCAAAGACTATCCCCGAAGATGCGGCAAGTCAAGCAGTTTGTCGGGCGATATAGAGAGCAAATAAACTGTCTGGACCCATGGTAGATGAGCTGTCTGGTTTCGGTTAGCGAAGTAATCGGCCTGACGTCCGCAAAGCGCTGAAAATAAACACTTAAAGCGACATTAATCACACACACCGTTTGAAACATCGAATTAAATCAATGAATTAGTGTGTGTTTCTTGAGAGAGTTGGTTGCGCGAGGAATGGCTCTTTCCGTTTTTACTCACTTTACTCACCACCGCGACAATATTCCGTCCAGTTGCTCCAGGCTGCTGTAATGAATTACCACGGTCCCCTTACCTTTCTTTCCGGGATTTATGATGACTTGTGCACCAAGTTTCGCCGAAATATTCTCTTGTAAGCGCAGTAAGTCGCGGTCACGTTTTGGACGCTGTTTTGCTATTGGACGCTCTGCACGATGTACCAGCCTTTCGGTCTCACGCACCGAAAGCTGTTTGCGCGCTACGAGATTGGCCATCTCTATTTGCTTGGCCGCGGGCAGAGAGAGCAGCGCCCGGCTATGTCCCATATCGATCTTTCCCTGCATTAACAGTTCCTGGACCGGTCCCGGCAGGTTGAGTAATCGCAAGAGGTTGGACACAGCGCTGCGTGAACTGCCCAGAGCTTGGCTCGCTGCCTGATGCGTCATGCCGAACTCCTTGATGAGCCGCTGAATACCCATCGCCTCTTCCAAGGGGTTTAAATTTTCGCGCTGTATGTTCTCGATCAACGCCATTGCCAGCGCAGCCTCATCCGGCACTTCACGGATCAGCGCGGGAACTTCCGAAAGACCTGCGATTTGCGCGGCCCGCCAGCGCCGCTCTCCGGCTATGATTTCATAACCCCCGGCGGAAACGGGCCGCACCAGCACCGGTTGCATCACGCCTTGTGCTTTAATGGATTCGGCGAGCTCCACCAGGGATTCTTTATCCATGTGGGTACGCGGCTGATACTTGCCCGGTTGCAGAAGTGATATTTTCAGGTTCTGCAGCGACTCCCTCGCCTTGGCGCTATCGTTGTCAGTCGACAAAAGCGCATCCAATCCTCTTCCTAATCCCTTCAATTTCATAGATTTATCATTCTCCTCACGCGTTCTCCGTGCTTCGCGCTGCTGTTCCGAATCCTGCCAAGCCGGCACGGCATTGGGGAAATGCTTGTTAACCCGGATGTTTCATGAATTGACGCGCCCTTGCTGGTCATTTTGGTTCGTATGGGAATTTTGCTCAGTCGGACGTATGAGTCACTACGCCGCTCTCTCACAAAATCTCCCTACAAAACAAAATCCTGCGCAATCATCGCGCGAATTTATGAAACATCCGGATTAAGCATTTCTCCCGCCAGCGCCAGATAGGCTTGCGTGCCTTTTGATAGTTTGTCGTGATATAGCGCTGGCATGCCAAAGCTGGGGGCTTCGGCCAACCGTATGTTGCGCGGAATCACGGTGCGATAAACCTTGTCGCCAAAGTGCTGCTGCAATTGTTCCGACACCTGTTGCGCAAGTATATTGCGCGGATCGAACATGGTGCGCAGCAACCCCTCGATCTCTAGCACCGGATTCAGATTGGCGCGTACTTTTTTTATGGTATTGACCAGGTCGCTGAGTCCCTCCAATGCGTAATATTCGCATTGCATGGGAATCAGCACCGCACAGGCTGCGCACAGGCCATTGAGCGTAAGCAAACTAAGCGCCGGCGGGCAATCGATGAGAATGAAATCATATTCGCTTTCCACCGCTTGCAGAGCGGCTTTCAGGCGCGTTTCCCTTTGCGGCAAATTGACCATCTCTATTTCAGCGCCGGCCAGGTCACGATTGGCGGGAATCAGGTCATATTTACCGCTGGTATCGATTACGCGTACGTCGGCGATACTTTGACTGCCCAGCAATACCTGATAAACGGTGTGTTGCAGAGTGCGTTTATCCACGCCGCTTCCCATGGTTGCATTACCCTGCGGATCGAGATCAATCAACAATACACGGCGATTGGCGGCTGCGAGGCTCGCGGCCAGATTCACGCTGGTGGTGGTTTTTCCCACCCCGCCTTTTTGATTGGTTATCGCCACAATTTTCGCCACCGCCCGCTCCCGAACCGGCATTGCCGGAAACCCAACAATCAGATAACGCAAAAACGGCACAAGGGCTCTTTTACGACTCCGCTACGTTCTACGACTGTGCACGCTTGATCATGACCAGATGCCGCTCTGCCCCCAGCCCGGGAACCGCCACCGGTAGTATTTTCTCGACAACAAACTGTGCCGGTAACCGTGTCAGCTCCTCATGCGGATAAACGCCTTTCATCGCCGCGAGCCTGCCGTTGCCCGCACCTCCCGCGCACAGATGCCCCGCGAGGTTGACAAAGTCGCGTCAGAGCGAAAAAAGCGCGCGCGATTACCGTATCGAACCCCGCCGTCGAGCGAAAGTTTTCGGCCCGTTCCGCCGCCACGTCAGCATTTTTCAACTTCAATTCGATACGCGCCTGCTGTAGAAATACAGATTTTTTATGGTTGCTTTCCAGCAGAACCACATGCCACTCGGGCCGCGACAGAGCCAGGGGGATTCCCGGTAAACCCGCGCCGCTGCCGACATCGATGATGCGCGGTCCGGCAATATGCGG
>JAKDLC010000049.1 GCA_030453055.1 Nitrosospira sp. | reverse complement strand
GCGTCCTTCATGGCTTTCAGCGATTCTCCCTCTCGTTTAACCGGACAGTAGTGATATCCAATAGGGTTTAGCGAGCACGGCATCGCTGGTGTCGCCCCACCGTGATCAGATCATTGTGCGTTTGCTCGGCCTTGTGTGTGCTGGCGTACAGAAGCCACTGCGACTTCGGACCATGCTGATAAATAGGTGGTCGGATTCCGTGGTCGGATTCCGTTACTGTCACTAAGTGGATTTACTCGGCGGCGCATCTTCGCGCAACGTGCGTAACGATCCTCGTCTGCTCTACAGCCCTCTTAATGATTCTGCTCACGGTCTCTTAAATCAACCTCACTTAAGGAGAACAAGCATGGTAAATGTCGCGCTGCTGGTTCGCTTGGAAGCAATTCCTGGCAAAGAACTGGAGGTGGAACAGTTCCTCCGTGACGGTCTGCCAATTGTTCAGGGCGAACCCGCCACCATCGCCTGGTTCGGCATCAAGTTCGGGCCGACAAGCTACGGCATCTTCGACGCCTTTCCCGACAACGATGGACGCCAGGCGCACCTGTCTGGCAAGGTCGCTGAGGCGCTTGCGGCCAAAGCTTTCGAACTGTTCTCGCAACCACCGACGTTTGAGAAGGTGGACGTATTGGCAGCCAAGCTGCCCGGATAAAGGAGCCCGTCATGGTTACACTCAAAGATGCAAAGAATGTCATTGCGGCCGCCGAGGCCAAGGCGGCCGCGATCGGCCAACCCATGAACATTGCGGTCGCCGATTCCGGGGGAAATCTGGTAGCTCATGAGCGTATGGATGGGGCTTGGTTAGGCAGTATCGACATCTCGATCAACAAGGCCTTTACGGCCCGCGCCTTTGATATCACAACCAAGGATCTGGCAGCGCAGAGCCAATCAGGCGGTCAGTTCTTTGGAATTCAAACGTCCAATGGCGGCCGTGTGATGGCCTTCGCGGGCGGCATTCCGCTGAAGCGCGACGGCCAGGTTGTTGGTGCGATCGGCGTCAGCGGCGGTTCTGGCGAGCAGGATCACGCTGTGGCGCAGGCAGGTGCGGCGGCCTTCGGCTGAGCCCACGCGGCGGATGGCGCGATCGCAGCACGCCCGTTACAAACAGATAGAGCGTCGCAAGCTCTAGCAGCCTGTCGGACTTGAAGAATCGAAGCGAAAAAGTGACTAAGCGAGGACAGATTTTGACGATTTTAAAGGCCAATAGTTTGTTCTATTGACCGAAAAAGCGGCGAAATATGGACCGGCCAGGCGCTTTTGCAGCCGATTTCCTTTAAGTCCGACAGCTGCTTGGTTGCGGTCCTGGTTGCGCGCTTCAGCTATCATTGTCTTTCGGCGACGTGGGTCGAGCGAAGCGAAACATCAGCAAGATCATCCTGGGTGGGATGTTGGCAAACCTTTGCGTTGAGGCCCACCTGCGCGAATTGGTCGAGCAGGGCTTCGAAGTTGCCGTCGCGAAGGACGCGACGGCTACAAGTCGGCGCTCGTCAACTTCGGATTTATCGCCAACGCGGTCCTGTCCACGGACGATATCGTAAAAGCCATGGAATTCATTTTACCAACGATGGGAGGGACGTCATGAAAGGCACAAGTACCATACCAGCGACTCAACCCAGCCCGACGCGCTACACGGGCTTCGACTCGATGCCGATAGCAGGACGGTGGCGCAAAGGACGATCTCAGAGACAGATTGAAGATGTTGACCCGTATCGTGGAGATATATTGGTTTCGATTACGGGGGCGAATGCGGATGATGTCGATGAGGCATACAAGAAGGCGGCCGAGGCCGGGCGCGATTGGGCCGCTGCGACACCGCAGGCTCGGCGCGATGTTCTGCTTCGAGCAGCCGAAATCTTGATTGAGCGCAAAGAGGAAATCGCTGAACTCTTAATCCGTGAGACCGGCGGCACGCGCGCCAAGGCAGAGACTGAGTGGAGCCTTGTTTATGAGGGCACACTTGAGGCCTCCACCTATCCGTTCCGCATGAAGGGAGAGATCCTTCCCACAGGCATCCCAGGAAAAGAAGGACGAGTTTACCGGCAACCGGTGGGCGTGGTTGGAGTGATCAGTCCCTGGGACTTTTCGCTGCAACTGACCAATCGCTCCGTCGCGCCTGCGCTGGCGACGGGCAATGCCGTGGTACTGAAACCCGCCTCCACGACCCCGATTACCGGCGGTCTTCTCTTCGCGAAAATTTATGAGGAGGCAGGGCTGCCGCCTGGGGTTCTGAGTGTGGTGGTGGGTGGGGGTTCGGAAATTGGCGATGCCTTCGTTGAGCATCCCATCCCTCGCGTGATCACCTTCACAGGTAGCACTGAGGTGGGCCGGCATATCGGAGAGCTCTGCGGAAAGTATCTGAAACGCGCGGCTCTGGAGTTGGGCGGCAACACTCCCTTCATCGTTCTGGAAGATGCCGACCAAGACCTTGCTGTAAATGTCGCGGTATTCGGCAAGTTTCTCAACGCCGGTCAGATTTGCATGGCCATCAACCGCATCATCGTTGACAAGAAGATTCACGACGAATTTCTCGAGCGGTTTACCGAGCGAGTAAAGGCGCTGAAATGGGGCGATCCGGCGCAGGGCGATACCGACATGGGTCCGATTATAGAGCGGAAACAGTTTGATAATATTCGAACGCTAGTCGACGAGACCATCAAAGCTGGCGCCCGTGTTGTTCTGGATGGTCCCTCTCAAGGGCTTGTCATGCATCCGGTGATCCTGGCGGAAGTCACAAACGATATGCCGGCCGCGAGAAATGAAATCTTTGGCCCGGTGGCGCCGATCATCAAGGCCGATGGAGAAGAGGAGGCGATTCGCATCGCGAATGATACGGAGTATGGCCTGAGCAGCGCCATCTGTACGCGGGACCTTGAGAAAGGCGTGGCGCTGGCGAAACGGATTGAGGCTGGGATGACGCATGTCAATGACATCCCCATCAATGACGTGGCCAACAGCCCATTCGGTGGCGTAAAGCAGTCGGGCATCGGCCGGTTTGGAGGTGAATGGGCCTTGCGGGAGTTTACGACCGAGCACTGGATTACTATCCAGCAAACGCCTCGTCAATACCCGTTCTGAGGTGCGTGCGCCGTAAGAGAGAGCTTGTCTATGCTCGCTGTCACTCGGTGGGTTTGGGCGCTCTTCTGGACTTTGGTGCTGGCCACGATCGCGGTCGATCTTGCCGTCGACCGGCACCGCCGAGCCTCGACGCTGCGCAGCGCGGCATTGTGGATCGGTGAACGAGTTGGGAGCGGATCAGAAGTATTTTCGGATATCGACACCCACTAACTGAAGGAGTAACTCACATGGCACGTGTTGTCCGTTTCCATCAAACAGGCGGCCCCGAGGTACTGCGGATCGAAGAGCTGGAAGTAGGCGCGCCCGGTCCCGGCCCATACGGGTTCACGTGCTCCCAGATCAACGGGGTCAGCGCAGCGTAGTCGCGGGAACGCGAAGATCAGTTTGCAAGCGACGCTCCAGGGCTGATTGGTGAAAAGTATGAACGAAAAAACTGTCGCGCTGGAATCAAGACGATTTTTCGTAAAGAGCTGCCGATCGGGATCGTGTTATCGGCGATCGTTCTTCTTTCGCTCGGCGACGGTCTCCGATGCCGAGGTCGTCAAACGAGACGCGCTGGCGCTTACTTGACGCTTCGTCCAAACAGATAATGAACAGTCTCCAACAACTCGAGACAGTCATTCTGCTGCTGATGGCCGTGCTTGCCCTGACGACTGTCGCGCGCAAGCTTGTCATTCCCTATCCCATACTGCTGGTGATCGGGGGCCTGGCGCTGGTCTTTATCCCCGGCCTACCGGTGATCCGTCTTGATTCGGACCTGGTATTCCTGGTCTTTCTCCCGCCCATCCTATGGGCCGCTGCCTACTTCACTTCCTGGCGGGATTTTCGCGCAAACCTTCGCCCGATCACCTTACACGCAGTTGGTCTGGTGCTGGTCACAACTGCCGCGGTCGCGGTTGTCGCCCATGCTGCGCTGCCAGGGATCGGGTGGGCAGAAGCCATTGCGCTGGGGGCCATTGTTTCTCCTCCCGATGCTGTCTCGGCGACCGCGATAGGAAAACAGCTACACTTTCCTCACCGCGTCCTCACGATCCTGGAGGGCGAGAGTCTCGTAAATGATGCGACTGCGCTGGTGCTCTACCGCGCGGCAATTGCAGCGGCGGTCAGCGGCGCCTTCGTGCTAAGCGAAACACTGCTGGCCTTCGTTCTGGCGGCGGCCGTGGGGATCATGATCGGGCTTATGGTGAGCTTCGTAACCCGCTGGGCTTTGGTCTTGACCAAGGACAGCTTCAGCGAGATCGCGATCACGCTCCTGGCTCCGTATATTGCCTGGGTCTTGGCCGAGCAGGCACACGGCTCAGCCGTGTTGGCCTGCGTGGCCGGAGGTTTCTATCTCCGCCGGCATTTCAGCGCGGCCGTTGCACCGTCTACTCGAATCCAGGCGCGGGCGGTTTGGGAGCTTCTCGTGTTCGTGCTCAACGGCGTCATTTTCATTCTCATCGGCCTACAGCTCGGCACCCTTCGTGACGCTGTCCCATCCGGCGAGCTTGACACCCTCATTCTGGTAGGCGCCCTGGTGAGTGTGACAGCCATCGTCGTGCGCCTGCTGTGGGTGCCGGTCGCCGCCTGGGCGCCCCGACTGGTGAGTCCGCGCTTGCGGGCGCACGATCCGATGCCGCCCTGGTCTCATCTGTTCATTATCGGCTGGACCGGCATGCGCGGGATCGTGTCGCTCGCTTCGGCGTTGGCCCTGCCGCTGACAACTGCCGCCGGAACTCCATTTCCCTTTCGTGCGGAAGTCATCCTCATCGCCTTCATGGTGATTTTGGCGACGCTGGTATTGCAAGGCCTGTCGCTTCCTCTGCTGATTCGCGCCTTGAAAGTAAGGGAAGATCCAGGTCTTGAGGATGAGGAGAGGCAGGCGCGGGTACAGACGGCATCGGCCGCCCTTGCTCGCCTAGATGAAATGGCGAGCGAAGACTGGCCCGTGCCGGAACAAATCGAACGGATGCGGGACCATTATGGCAGCCGCCTGAGGCGCTCTGCTCAATGCGAAACTATTGACGCCGAATGCACGCCGGAGGCCGCGGAGGCATTCCGGCGATTGCGGCACGAGACCCTCACGGCTGAGCGACTGGCCGCGATCGGGTTGCGAAATGACGGCGCAATCAGCGATGAGGTGCTCCATCGTCTCGAACATGAACTCGACGTTGAGGCGCTGCGGTCCGGGGTCGGTGAGCTACGTGTCTTACCAGGAAACAGAACCCGGAGGAATCACTAACGATAAGAGTCACGAACTGATCGTTATGCCGAACGACAGGCTGGAAGCCGTGTTGCGTGCGATCGAAGGCGCGCGGCGTCCGGGCGAGAGCGAAAACGTCGAAACGCGCTCCGCGCTTACATCCGCCGGCGTTGAAGTCAAAGACATGAACGCGGCTTTGCCGTCACCCACGAAAAATCAATGGTCATGGGTGGATGGCGCCAGGCGATCATCAAATCTCTGAATTGGGTACAGAAGAACTTCACGCACACAGCGACTATACCATTGTGACCCCGACTATATTCCGACAAATGAGCGATCTCGCTATCGTCCGGCGGTGGTACGATAGCATCGAAGGAGTTCGACGATGAGCAACACAGGCACAACAAAGACGACCATGCGCGCTTGGGCAATCGACGCCTACGGCGGGCCAGAGCGGATGCTGCTAGTGGAGCTTCCGGTACCGGAGCCGCAGCCGCGCGACGTGCTGATCCGGATGCACGGCGCCGAGGTGGGTGACTGGGACGCTCTGGTGCGCGAAGGCGAATGGCCGATGGAGCGGCCGTTCCCGCTTGTTCTCGGCTTGGCCGGCGCGGGCACGGTCGCGGCCGTGGGCAGGGAGGTGACCTGCTTCGCCGAGAGCGATCCCGTCTATGCCTACAGCTATCCGTTGCACCACAACGGCGCCTGGGCGGAGTACATGCTCGTACCCGCGTCCTACGTCGCCCGCGCGCCCGCTTCGCTCGACCTGACGCGGGCGGGCGCGGTACCGATCGTCGGTCTGACCGCGCATGAGACCTTAACAGACATTCTCGAGGTGCGGCAGGGCGATGTCGTGTTGATCACGGCCGCCGCCGGCGGAGTCGGCCACCTCGCCGTGCAGATTGCTGCAGGCCTTGGGGCGCATGTCGTTGCGACGGCAAGCCGCAGCAACCACGACTTCGTGCGCGCCCTTGGGGCCGAGACGGTGATCGACTACATGGCAGAGGATGTCGTCACGGCGATCCGCGCCCGGTATCCGGACGGCGTGGACAAGGCGCTGAACGGCGTCACGGGCGAGGCGGCGAACCAGGTCGTGCGGACGCTGCGCGATGGCGGGCGGATGGTGGACTTGCCCGGGTCGGTGTCCGTCATGCGATCTGGCGTACGGGTCGATACCGAGTACGTCGTTCGAGCCGATGCCGACCGGCTCACGCGCCTCGCCCGCATGATCGACGACGGACGTCTTACGGTGGAAATCCAGGACATCATTCCCTTCGAGCGCGCGGCAGACGCTCTCGAGGTGGTGCTGGCGAGGCATGTGCGCGGCAAAGTCGTGCTTAAGATCGCGTAGCGAAGCGCGATCAACTCGTGGCGCTGTAGTGCGGCCCGGCGCAATTTCTTCGGGTAATCCACGTCATAAGTCATCACCAAGGCGTGAGGCGAAGCGCGCTCGCGGTCTTCCTCGTAGAGGCGGCGCAAAGATCGTCAGCGTGGTTGCGACGACCAGTCCGACCGCAAGCAGCCCCCGATCGGCCGCAGATTCGCCTTGAAGTCGCGCCATGAGGTGGTAAAGCCGGCCTGGTAAAGGATTGGCGGCAGGACCAGCATCAGGAGGAATTGGGGATCAAATGAATACTGCGGCAGCCCTGGAACGAAGCCGAGCAGCGCCCCGCCAGCACCAGCGCAATGGGATACGGTATCCGCAGCCGCTGCGACACCGCCCCTATGAGTATCGCGAGGAGCAGCAATGCCAAAGTGATCTGGTGTAGCGGCATTAGCGCCATCTGTCATCCACGCACGGTTTCGCCTCCTCGCCCCGTTCCTGGGCAAGCGTCGGGTAGTCGGTATAACCTTTGGCGCCGCCACCATAGTAGGTGGATGGATCGTCGGCATTGAGAAGCGCGTGCCGGCGAAACCGTTCCGGCAGGTCGGGGTTAGCCAGGAACTTGCGCCCGAAGGCGATCAGATCGGCCTTGCCCTGCTTAAGCCACGCCTCCGCAGTGTCCTGGTCGAATCCCCCGGCGACAATGAGCGTGCCACGGTATTTTTCACGAATCAGCTGGAGCATGCGCGATGCCGCGGGGTCGGGTTCGGCCCCTTTCTCGATCGCAGTTGCGGCCGGGTTCACGATGTGTAGGTGGGCAAGCCCGTAGTCGTTGAGCTTTTCGGCGAGGTAACCGAAGGTTGTCTCCGGATCGTCGTCGCCGATGTCATTGAAGGTGCCCAGCGGCGACAGCCGCACCCCGACGCGATCCGGGCCCCAGACTTCGCACACCGCCTCGATCACTTCCGTCAGCAGCCGCGCCCGGTTCTCAACCGGGCCGCCGTACGGGTCTGTGCGCCGGTTGGTCCGCGAGCAGATGAATTGATCGAGCAGATATCCGTTGGCGGCGTGCACCTCGACGCCGTCGAAGCCGGCTTCCAGTGCGTTTCTTGCTCCGCGCACGTATTGCTGGACGATGTAGTGCATCTCCTCAGTCTGCAAGGCGCGCGGCGTCGCGAACGGAACCAGTGCGCCCTCGCCTTTCTCGTTCTCGATGAACGCTTCGCCCGCGGGCCGGATGGCCGAAGGCGCAACCGGGATCATGCCGTCCGGCTGCAGCGACGGATGGGAGATGCGCCCAACATGCCAAAGCTGCATGAAGATCAGGCCACCGGCGCCATGCAGCGCGCCGGTGACCAGCCGCCAGCCCTCAACCTGATCGTGGCTGTGAATACCCGGGGTCCAGGCGTAGCCCTGCCCCTGTTGCGATACTTGCGTCGCCTCGCTGATGACGAAAGCGGCCGACGCTCGCTGCGCATAGTAGCTCGCGTTGAGAGCGGTCGGGACATTACCCGGCTGGCGGGCTCGAGAGCGCGTGAGCGGCGCCATGACGATGCGAAGCGGCAGGTTATAGCACCCTAGCCTGACCGGCTGAAACAGCCGTTCCGCGGCCGTCTGCCGCGCCTCGGCAAACGGGATATTCATAGTGGACACGGACATAATCTTTCTCCCAGCTAATGGGTATGGACTATTCCATACTAGCAAATATTGCCCTCTATTTTTACTTTTTACCCAACGATGCATTGGTCATCTTGGCACGCTCAAGATGGCCGGCAAGCCATCCTCGGGCGCGGCCCATGCGGCATTTAGTATAGTTCCCGCAGCAATGCTATCGCCAGCATGAAACCAGATGTTGCGCTTTCAGGTATTGTTTTTCTCATATTGCTCTCCCGGAAAGATTCATATGGAATATCAAACCCGTCCCGTTTGCCATAACCCGCAACAGATCCAAACGGCGGACTGGTGAGCCGTGGACTGGGGGCCGATTAGTGAGCTTTCGTTAAACTACTCCAGAACGACAGCTTTGTCTAACCAAGTTTTATTATCGTCCGCATTGCCTCATAATAAAAAGATACCGAAGCCCACGAACGTTGCCCCATGCTGCGGTAACTTTGACCACAAAAAAGAGGTACGTAATTTAGCATCCAATCTGCTGGTGAGTTATCAGCAGGCGATCCTGGTCGCGTTCAAGGACGTTGAAGACGCCTCATAGCGCTGGGGCAACTCGGGTACAGGGGCCGCGGAAGATAAGTAACGATTCGGCACATGATCCACATTCACAGTACTTTCACCTCATATGGTCACTGACCGGTGCCTGGCGTGATGAGCGTGCGCGGGGGCATCGCATTATGCATGCTGGCTCTTGGCCTGGGCGCAGGCCTGATTGGGGTATTCAGCACTTTGCCGTCGCTGGAAAACCGTAACACTTCTACAACCCTTGTAGATACCGGTACTACCCGGCTCGGGAAGGCGATTTCACCGCGAGTCGATGCGCACCCCGGACATTCCGGCATTTACGCCCTGCGTGAGGCACACGATGCATTTGCCGCGCGGGTGCTCTTGGCACAGGCCGCCGAGCGTACCCTTGATGTTCAGTATTACATTTGGCACAAAGACATGACGGGCACCTTGTTGTTCAAGACGCTGCACGACGCGGCCGAGCGCGGTGTCCGCGTGCGGGTATTGCTGGATGATAATAATACGTTCGGGCTCGACCCGACGCTCGCCGCGCTTGATGCTCACCCGAATTTTGAAGTTCGGCTGTTCAACCCGTTTGTGATCCGCAACCTGCGTGCAATGGGCTACATTTTTGACTTCTCCCGGGCGAACAGGCGCATGCACAACAAATCGTTTACCGCCGACAATCAAGCTACGATCATCGGCGGCCGCAATGTTGGGGACGAGTATTTCGGCGCAATGGATGACGTATTGTTTGCCGATCTCGACGTAATGGCCATAGGTCCGGTCGTAAATGAGGTGTCAAATGATTTTGACCGTTATTGGGCCAGCGAATCGTCGTACCCCGTCAACCGGTTGCTGCCGCCCGCCGATCCCGCCGATCCCGCTGTGTTCGCGCAACTCGCGTCGGCTGCATCGCAGCTCGAACGCGATCCCACAGCGGTGGCTTACATGAACGCGCTGCGCAATTCGTCTTTTGTCCGGGAATTGGTTGAGGGAACGCTGCCATTGGAATGGGCCGCAACGCGCATGATGAGCGATGACGCCGCTAAAGGGCTCGGTCTGGCCGTGCCTGATGCGCTCTTGTCCCAAAAGCTGAAAGAAATTATTGGCAAGCCGGCAACCGAAGTCGATCTCGTATCGCCTTATTTCGTGCCCGGCGCCGCAGGCGTAGACGCGTTCACAGCTTGGGCTAAACGGGGCGTGAACGTCCGGGTGTTGACCAACTCGCTGGAAGCCACGGATGTGGTCGCCGTTCATGCCGGTTATGCAAAGCGGCGCAAGCCCTTACTTGAGGCCGGCATTACGCTCTACGAATTGCGGCGTATGTCGGCAGATGCCGGGACAGCCAAAAGCGCCGGCCTGACGGGCAGCTCGGATTCAAGCCTGCACGCGAAAACGTTCTCGGTGGATCGTTCGAGGGTTTTCATTGGCTCGTTCAACTTTGATCCGCGTTCGGAAGAGCTTAACACCGAAATGGGCTTCGTCATCGACAGCCCGGCATTGGCGCAGCGAATAGATGCCGCGTTCAATGACCGCATTCCTGCTGATGCTTACGAAGTACGCCTTTCGGATACCGGACAGTTGTATTGGATCGAGCGCCTGAAAGGGAAGCAGGTACGGCATGATACAGAGCCTGGCACAAATTTTTGGCAACGCGCCGGGGTCTGGATCATGTCGATGTTGCCTATTGAGTGGCTATTGTGATCTGTAGCGGAGTAACGGGCAGGGTTTGACGGCCAACCGGATATGCCCGATCAGATAGTAATAACCGTCTTTCCGAAATTTCCGGCTTGTTGATGATAATACGCATAGGTGGCATCCTCGAACGTGAACGTGC
>JAKDLC010000357.1 GCA_030453055.1 Nitrosospira sp. | reverse complement strand
GCGCATCGCCGATGCGGGCGTCGCTGCCCGTTTCGTGTTGCCCGGCATGCCGAAAGAGAGCACTTCCGAAATCCGCGAATACTGGTTCCCGACGATGCCCCGAATGTTTTCCCACTTCGGATTGGCGGTGTCTTTGGGAGGATTCAACGGGTTAAACGAGGCATGGCAGGACGCGCAGGCGACGCCAATCAGAAATGGCGGCTCGATTGAACCATCGGCGAGGCGGCTCATTTCACTGTCGCCTGCCTTCGGCTCTTCCGAGAGGGGATGGCGGTATCCCTCCCAACTCGCGAGACTCCCGTTTACCTCGATCCATCGCGCCTTGTCAAAGCGGGGATTGGGAAACTTGCGGAAACCGATGGCGCCGGTTGAGGTACCGAAGGCGAGATCACAGGCAGACTGGCGCTGGTCCTGGGTCTTTTGATGCGGATCAGTCGTGTTGAGCGGCGCCTCCTGGTAGTCGCATGCCGGGTCCCGGTAGCCGGGCCGGCCGACGTGTTTGAGCAATTCCTCGTCGCCGGGACACCATTCGAATCCATAGGTTTCTTCCGGATTCTTCGCCGGACAGCCCACGGCGCCTGGCACACAGCACCCTGGGTCATTGATGATGCCCCAAGCAGCGAAGCGATCGTCGTGCTCCTTCGCATTGAGCACGCGATACCAGTCAATCAACACGTTGAGGCGTTGCGGAAATACGTAGGTGTAGAACCGGTCATTGCCGGCGGTGGCCTTGTACCATATCTCGCGGCCGGCTCGCTCCGAGGGATTGAGACCGGACTCACCGGCATAGAATCCCGGGTCATCGAGCGCGGACGATGCCGTCTTCGCAGAGGCGGCAGGCGTCTGCGCGAAGGCGGCGGGCAACGAGACAGAATTTGATACCGCGCCCGCCACCAGCGCCGCGCCGATGACCAGGAGCCCGATGACGTAAGTCGCTCGTTTCATGTCCCTCCTTCCTTGTCTGAAGGAAATGAATTCAGATGCGCCTCTCAGCTTGCAGACTAAGCCACCGATGGCGTAGCGTCAAGATAACCCTATGTCGATCCCTGAGGGCGACCCTATATAATGACAATGGAGCGATATCATTCCGAAACGGTCTCGCCTATGGTTTTGAGCAGTTTTTCGTGAATGCCGCTAAAACCGCCATTGCTCATGATGAGCACATGGTCGCCGGGATGAGCAGCAACGGTGATCGCTGCGATTAACGCCTCCAGGCTGTCATGGGTCACGGCTTTTGCGCCGAGGGAAACCAATGCCTCTTTCACGTTCCAGCCCAGGTTGGCCGTATAGCAGAACACCAGATCAGCCGGAGCAAGACTATCCGCCAAACTGTCTCGCCATATGCCCATTTTCATGGTGTTGGAGCGAGGCTCCAGCACAGCGATGATGCGCGCCTCCTTCACTTTGTTGCGCAAGCCGCCGAGAGTTGTCCGGATTGCGGTGGGATGATGAGCAAAATCATCGTATACCGTAATGCCCTTGATTACACCGCGCACTTCCATGCGACGCCTGACGTTTTTGAATTGCCCCAGCGCGGCGATGACCGTGTTTACCGGCACACCGGCATGACGGGCGGCGGCCAGCGCAGCCAGCGCATTCATACGATTGTGTTCTCCCAATAATTCCCAATGCAACGTTCCTTGAGATTCACCCATGAAATGAATAGCGATTTCATCATTGGTCAAGGTTTCAGCCTGCCAACCATCGGCCGTCCCACCCCTTTCCACCGGCGTCCAGCACCCCTTGGCCAAAACACGCTCCAAACTTTTTTCCCGTCCATTGGTAACGATAAGACCGTTTCCAGGTATGACGCGTACAAAATGATGAAATTGCTGTTCGATCGCAGCAAGATTGGCGAAGATATCGGCGTGATCAAATTCCAGGTTATTGAGAATCGCGGTTCTCGGATGGCAATGAATAAACTTGGATCGCTTGTCAAAAAAAGCGGTGTCATATTCATCCGCTTCGATGACGAAAAAGGAAGAACCGCCAAGTCTGGCCGATAAGCCGAAATTCTGCGGTATGCCGCCGATCAGAAACCCGGGTTTCATTCCCGCATATTCGAGTATCCATGCCAGCATTGAACTGGTCGTGGTTTTGCCGTGGGTACCCGCGACAGCCAGGACCCATCTGTCCCGCAACACATTTTCCGACAGCCACTGCGGACCCGAAACATAGGGAAGGTTGCGATTGAGTATCTCCTCGATGAGCGGATTCCCACGCGTCACCACGTTGCCGATTACGAACAGGTCGGGATCGAGGCACGCCTGCTCCGGGGAAAATCCCTCGATCAATTCGATTCCCTGAGATTCCAGTTGGGTACTCATGGGCGGATAAACGCCTGCATCGCAGCCGCTGACCTCATGGCCGGCTTCGCGTGCAATCGCCGCGATGCCGCCCATGAAGGTGCCGCAAATGCCGAGAATATGAATGTGCAAAGCTTAACTCCCGTATCCATTCATATGGCTTGCCCCCCTTTTTTGTTACACTTACACAATTTTGGCCTCCGTTATGTGTCACCCGGGCCGACAGAGCAACGGGCTTAATGCAGAGTGCGCTCGATTTTCACAAATCCGGCCTCGACGCGCCAGGCGCCGCCTTTCAACCCAGTGTTGTAAAACGTAAGGCTGATAAATCTGAAAACGCCAATTCATCCGCGTCAGGATACCCTGTCAGGATGAACATTCCTAAA
>JAKDLC010000048.1 GCA_030453055.1 Nitrosospira sp. | reverse complement strand
GCCGCTCTATACGGTATTTGGCGACGAGCTGCTGTTAACCATCGAGGCCGCCGATCTGATTCGCGCCAAGGCGCGCCAGGCAGGGTATAGCGAACGCGAGATTTTCACGATAGACCATCACTACAATTGGGCTGATTTGCAACAGCGCAGCAGCAACCTGTCGCTGTTTGGTGACCGACGCATCATGGATATCCGTATTCCGTCCGGCAAACCCGGGACTCAAGGCAGCGCAGCCATAGAACAATACTGTCGTTCACTGCCGCCCGATACCGTTACGCTCGTCACCCTGCCTAAAATCGACAAGCAAGGGTTGGCGACCAAATGGTTCAAGGCGCTTGAACGAGCGGGAGCAATGGTTCCGGTCTCCCCGGTGGAACGCGCGCACTTGCCTGCGTGGATCGGTCACCGTCTCGGCATGCAGGGGCAAACCGCCGCCCCCGATACGTTACAGTTTCTTGCCGACAAGGTGGAGGGCAATCTGGTCGCAGCCCATCAGGAACTCAAGAAGCTCGCGCTACTTTATCCGGCGGGCGCGTTATCTTTCAACCAGGTGAAGGATGCGGTGCTGGATGTGGCGCGGTATGACGTTTTCAAATTATCCAACGCGATGATTATGGCGGATACCATTCGCTACACTCGCATACTGGAGGGTTTGCAGGGCGAGGGCACGGCGTTGCCGCTCATTGTCAATACACTCGCGGGAAATATTCGCGCGTTGATCACCATTCGCAAGGGGCTTGATTCAGGCAAGCCGCTCATGCAACTGATGAAGCAAGCCAGAGTGTGGGGTGACCAGCAGAGAGTAATGGAGCACGCAGCGCGAAACCTCGGTCTCAAGCCATTGGTGCTGGCCTTGTTGCATGCCGCGAAAATTGACAGGATCGGCAAGGGCGTTGCGAAGGGCAATGCCTGGGATGAATTGCTGCAACTCGGGTTACGCTTCGCGGCCGCCAGGCGATAGCAACGAAGCGTGATCTCGCCTGCTCTATACTCTATTCACAGCCCCGTTTCAGCGTTAAAATTCAACTATCATCCGTCGCGCAAATGGAACTGTAAACATGGACATCATAGACGTCAAAACGTACATGCAATCAGTGGGGCGTGAAGCCCGCGCGGCGTCGCGCCTGATAGCCAAGGCCGAGACCGCCGCCAAGAACCGGGCGCTCACCATCATGGCCATGGCCATTAAACGTGACGAACAGGAATTGCTGGCCGCGAATGCCGCAGACGTGGAAAGCGCGAAAGCCCGAGGGCTGGATGCGGCCCTGGTCGACCGCCTGACCCTTACTTCCAAAGGCGTTGCCGGCATGGCGGAAGGCCTGCTGCAAATCGCCGCGCTTGCCGATCCGGTTGGTGAAATCAGCGATCTGAATTACCGCCCTGCCGGCATACAGGTGGGAAAAATGCGGGTGCCGCTCGGCGTGGTCGGCATCATTTACGAAGCACGCCCCAACGTTACGGCGGATGCCGCAGGGTTGTGTCTCAAGGCGGGTAATGCTGCGATACTGCGCGGCGGATCGGAAGCGATCCACAGTAACCAGGCCATCGCAGCTTGCGTTAAGGAAGGGTTAAAGGCTGCCGGCTTGCCGGAGACCGCGATTCAAGTGATCGAAACCACCGACCGGGCCGCCGTGGGCGAACTCATTACCATGAAAGAGTTCGTGGACGTAATCGTGCCCCGCGGCGGCAAGGGTCTGATCGAGCGTATCTCCAATGAGGCGCGCATCCCCGTCATCAAGCATCTCCACGGTGTGTGCCACGTTTATATAGACGATGCAGCCGACCTGGACAAGGCCGTCCGCATTGCCGACAACGCCAAGACCCAGCGCTACGGTACCTGTAACACCATGGAAACCCTGCTGGTGCATGAGGGCATTGCCAGGGAAGTGCTGCCCCCCTTATGCAAAATCTATTTCGACAAGGGCGTGGAACTGCGCGGCGATATGGCGTCCCGCGCCATCGTCGCGCAAATGAACGAGGCCGCGGAAGAGGACTGGCATACTGAATATCTCGCGCCGATTCTGAGCGTGCGCGTGGTAAGCGGGCTGGATCAAGCCATCGAGCACATTGCCGTTTACGGCTCGCAACATACCGATTCGATCATCACCGAGGACTATAGCCGCGCCCGCCGCTTCCTGCGCGAGGTCGATTCCAGTTCGGTGATGGTAAACGCATCCACCCGCTTTGCAGACGGGTTCGAGTATGGCCTCGGCGCGGAAATCGGCATCTCTACCGACAAGATCCATGCCCGCGGCCCGGTGGGACTGGAAGGATTGACGAGCCAGAAATTCATTGTGCTGGGCGACGGGCAGATACGGATTTGATAATAGGCGACGATCGGCTTTTCCTCTCGGGTCGCGTAGCGTATCGTTCCATTTGCTCATGACTCGCTCTTCTGCGCCCGAAACAAATAATGCCAAATAATGCGAACGCTTTCGCAGGCGGATTAGGCGAATTTTTTGCGCAAGGAATTGAAGCGGCTGACCTGCCCGCATTATTTCCGCTGCTACGAGCGCGAGCAACCCTCGACGCTTTCATCACCTTGTTCCGTGGCGGCGAGGACGAGGTACTGGTACGCCTCATGGTGTTGCGGGAAATTGGAACGCGCGCCGATGCGCCGTGCTGGACTTCTCAGGAATTGCAAGCCCATTTCGCTTACCTCGATCCGGTCAAGCTCGATACCGTATTGAAGCGCCTGCGCGAAAATGACTTGCTGGTCTGGGATGCCGAGCAACGTATCTATCAATTGAGCGCGGCGGGCCGCATCGCGCTCTCGGCGCTGGCCACTTTGTTGAATTTCGCGGGAGAAAGCGATGCGGAGCTGGGTTATATTACCGCCCAGGTGGCTGCGGGGCAGGCCGTCGGGAAAGTATCGGCCGAAACCTTGCAGCACTTGCTTGGCAGGCTGAATGAACTGCAAAACGAATTCGATCAGGCGATACTGGCGGGTTCCGAATTCCGGTTGCGTCGCGCCCAGGCGAAACTGGCCTCGGTGTGGCATTGGGTGGAGAAAGGCACAGAGATCATTCGCGCTATTACTGGCGGGGGTGACCTGGATACCGCTACCTATCGCATCGCCCAATCCATCGGTCAAGCGCAAAGCCGCATGCTGCGCATGACCGGTGTTTTCCAACGCGCGGTCAATAGTCTGGAGCGTCAGCGGGTACATATGGGGCAAAGCGGTTTGTCCTCCTCGGACATCGTCGCGTGGCTGCGCAACCAATCACAAGAACGACTGATTGCGGCCGCAAGCGGCGCCGTATTCGCCTATCCCCAGCCGATGTTCGTTACGCCGAACGAAATGCTGGATACGGCTGAATACGAATTGATCGAGCGTGAACGCGAAAAAGCCGCCCACTCTACCCTGCCGCCATCCAGTGACGCGCCCGAAACCGAGCGCATCGAAACCGAACGGCTGCTGGTGCTGGAACGGTTTCTCGCCAATCTGAACAGCGTTGAAATCAAGGCCAGTCTCGGCGATGTCGTGGTGGGCGGCGATTATCCCCAAGCCGCTTACCGCATGTCGCTGCTTGCATTGCTCAACGACAGCGACTCCGGCATTTTGACGGGACCGGTGGCGGAATTGGCGACCGCGCCGTTCAAACTGAAATTATCCTCCGGAACGCACAAAATCGGCCGTGATGGCGTGGAGGAGATCAGTATGGGAATATTGGAGCGTATCCAGTCTCAACCGCCGTCACGTCCATGAACACTGAAATTCAAACCCTGATTGCACGTCTGCTGGCTCACCGCCATATCGAGCGCGAGGACACGCTCGCCCGGCGCGCGTTGACCGACGAAGCGTTTCGGGCCGAACTGGATTTGCGATTAGCCGCCTGTGGCCTGCATCTGCTGGAAAATCCTTATGCCGCCCATATCGCCATCGGGCTTAAACGCGAGGTGGAAGACGCGGTATTCGGCCGGCAGGATAATTGGCTGAGCAACAATATGGGTCTGCAACGCGATGGTGTGGCGCTGTTGGTGGTACTTTGGGCGCTCATCATTTTGCCCAAGCGCGAGCGTCAGGTGGCCCGACACGAAAAGGAAGCAGCGGATCAAGGCGACATGTTTGCCGGTGATAAGCCTATGCCGCGCGGCGAAGAAGTTTCCGCTGGTGTCGCCGAACGGACGCTGCTGGCGGATTTCGGCCCCAAACTGGGAGGTAAAATGCGGGTCAACGTAAATCTGGGCGTACTTTCCCGCTTGGGTTTCGTTCAGCGCCGCAACAAAATGATTTACGAAGGCCCGCTACTCGATTTGCTGATGGAGTACCGAATTCTGGAATCGCGCATAATCGACGGAGCGCTCGCTGACTTGCTGGCCAATCGAGGCCAGCCAGGCAATGTAACGCCCGCGGATGACGACACAATGAATACCGCGGATGCCGAGCCCGGCGAGGCGAACGTCTGATGTTCCATATCAAATCCCTTGAACTGGTCCATTGGGACTATTGGCAGCGCTTCACCCTGCCGCTGGATGCCCAGATCGTTACCATTGTCGGACCCAACGGCTCCGGCAAGACTACGCTGCTGGACGCCATGCGAACGCTGTTCGGCTTGAAGTGCTCGGGCAAACGCGAATACAAGCGCTACGTGCGCCGTTCCAATGAAGTATTCGCGTGGCTGCGTGCGGTGGTGGATAATCGCCGCATCGACAACCGCCGCCATCCGTTTTTTCCCCTGCTGGACGATGAGGTTACCCTGGCTTGCCGCATCCGCAAGCAGGGGGGCGAATGGCAGCGCCAGTATCTGATCGTTCCCGGCAACGCCGCCATCGAAACTTTGGAGTCTTCCGGTGATTGGCTGGGAGTCATCGAATACCAGCGGCGTATGGACAATGCCGGCCTCACCAAAGCCATTGCCGAAGTGCTGTCGCTGGAACAGGGCGATACGGACAAGCTCTGCGAATATTCTCCCAAAACTTTACTGGATCTGGTTTTCCAGGTGTTCGGCGACAAGGAGGTATTGGACGCCTATCTGGAAGCCAAGGGACAGCAGCGTGAAACCGAACGTGAATTGCAGGAAATGAGCAATAACCTGGAAGCCCTTGACAACAAGGTCGAGAAAATGACGCTCAAGGTCAATAATCATATCCAGTGGCGCAACCTGAAGCAGGAACAGATCACGCTGCAAGGCGAAGTGCTGCCGCGTTTGCAGTTGCTCGACCTCAGGGAATCCATCAATGGCGCCCGCAGTCAGATCCAGGGTAATCGCCGGTTGCTGCGTGAAAAACAACAGGCGCTGGAGGCGAAGAATACGGCAATTACCGGTCTGAAAGAAACATTACGGATCGCGCAGGAACAAGAAGGGGTGTTGAGGCTGGCGGAAAAAAGCGCTGCCGAAAATTTCCAGGCGTCGCGCGAGGCCGTGATCAGGATTCACGCCTTGCTGGAACAGCGCGATAACCTTGTCGCCTTGAGCCAATCCCGCCATGGCGAGGATCTGGTCAGTCTGGCTGAGACACTGGGTCGCGAGCGGCAGCGCCTCGCGACGTTGCAAAATGAATTGGCGGCGGCGCGTACGCGTCTGGATGAACTTACCGCCAGCGCGGCCGCGCTGAACAGCGGAAAGCAGGTTCCGCCGGAATATGTGAGGGAGTTCCGGGTCGCGCTGAAGCAAGCCGAAATCCCTCATTGCATGTTGATCGAGATCGTGGAGGTAGTCGACACGGCCTGGCAAGCCGCGGTGGAAGCGCTGCTCGCGCCCTACAGGCAATTGGTCTTGCTGGAGAATGAAGCCGACCGCGCCAAGGCATGGCAGATTGGTGAAACAGTACGTTATCGTCATTTTGTCGCCGCGGAGCGGTTGGCCGCATCCGCGTCGCAAGCCGGCTCGCTGCTGGAGGTCATACGTTTTACCGCCGCTGCGCCGGGATGGTTGATCCAGTTGCTGAACCAGGTGCAGCGCGTCGAAGATTCCCAGGCGGGCGCAAAGCTTCCGGTAGTACAGAATTGGATCACCCGTGCCGGCTATCACCGGGAGCGGCGCGGCGGACGTTTCATAGGGGTCGGTCCCGCCGATTACCATTTCGGCGAGGCCGGCAGAAGAAGCCGTCTCGACGCATGGGCGGCGGAGGCTCGGACATTGTCCGGTCAGATCGGCGAATTGACCGGAGAAGCAGCGGGTTTGCGCCAGACCATCGCTCAAAAACAGGCTCAGCTCGATGGCCTCGACGCCGCACAAATGCTGGCGCTGCGCTCCGACGAATTTGCCCAGGCGGAACATCAGAGCGTGACGCTGAAACAAACAGCCCAACAGGCAGCCGACGCGGTGGCCGCCGCCTCCAGTAAAAAAGATGAAGCGGTGGAAGCGCGCCACCAGATCGAGCTGGCGTTGAAAACCGCTCATGCCACGCATGACCAGCTGGCGCAGGAAACCGGCGCGCTGGCGCCCCAACTGCAAAACCAGCGTGCCGATAATGTGAAACGTATCCAGCGGCTGCGCCATGATCGACAGGCGATGCCGCCCGCCTGGTATGCGCCCGCCGCCTTGCTTCAATTGCGTGAGCGGTTCGCGTCCGCCGAGGGGGTAAAGCTGCACCTGCTCCAGTTGGAAAACCGCCTGGCGACGGAGGATTGGGAAACCGACGAAAACATCATCGCGCTACGCGATAAATTACGGGGTGATCTGGAAGGAATGCAGGCTGACGTGGCGAAGCGGCAAGCCGCCAACGAGCGCGCGCGGAGCCTGACCCATGACGCACGCGAAGCCTATATTAACCGTCTGCGCGCCACGATCCGGCGTTATGGCAAAAATATCAGGGAGCTGGGCGAACTTGCGGGAATAGAGGTGCACTGCGAGCCGCCGCACCTGGAAAACGATGATCTGATCCTGGCTCAGGCGGGGTTGGCGGTGAATTTCAATTTCGATAAAAAAGGATTGACGGGGCTCAATGACGGCGAGGCTTCCGGCGGTCAGCAGGTAATGAAATCGCTGATTCTGCTGATCGGCCTGATGATGGATGAAAGCCAGCCAGGTGGATTTGTGTTCATTGACGAGCCCTTTGCGCACCTCGATATTTTCAATATCGATCGCGTCGGAAGCTTCCTCAAGGCTACCCGTTCCCAATATCTGATCACCACGCCGATTACTCACAACGTCAATATCTATGACCCGGCGGAACTGACGCTCGTCACTTACAAGAAGCGTCCGGAAGAGCCTTGGGCACCACCCGTCGCCCAGGTGAGCCGGCAGAAGCAGAAGGATGAGCGCAAGGAGAGAGCCGTCCATGCCTGAACATGAAACCTGGGCGTCGCCGGATGCGCTCGGGATCTGCACTCGCGATCTGGATGTGGGAGCAAAAAGCACACTGCGCGGAAGGCGCTTGCGCCGGGCATTTCCCGATACGCTTCACACCCTCGGCGGTTGGCCCACGGAGTGGCGGGAATTGCTCATCGGCTGGATAAGAGCCTCCTCTCCAAAACGCAAATGGGATACGCTGTTGAGTACGGCCGGAAGCCGGCGCGTCCATCTTGCCCATGAACTGCTGGACGCACTGCTGCGCGCCGGTTGGGTGGAGGTAGAGGAACGGCGGCAATCCGGCCGATGGCTGCCGCTCTGGGTAAATTTTCTTGAACTTTCCACATTACGGTATCACCTGGGTTTGGCGGACAAAGACGCGCTTGCCGAGTTGTTTTGCGCCGAAGCGGTGCGCTCATTGCAGGATGTCCGCCTCGTGAGCGCACAGCAAAGTCTGAGTGCGGCTTCCCCGCAATCCGCATTACGCCGACTAGCGTTATTGCGGGCGCTTGACGTTTGGCTGACCAGTCAGCGCTTTGGAACCCGCCGCGATTTTTCCTTGTTTGCGCGCGGCACGACCAAAGCCATCTCCACTGCCGAGTGGGAATGGCTGGAGCATCATGTGGACCTGGTCGAGCTGGGTATCGAGCGGCACAGTCCGGCACTCTGGTTGCGTGCTCCTGTCTTGTTGTCGCGTGGAAATCTCAGCCTCGATCTCAGATTGATCGACGACTGTATTGCGCTGACACCGGGTACACTCGACAGCCTGACCCGTATCGAAGGGCGCATCGGCTGCTGGCGGCTACTGGAAAACCGTACCAGTTTCGAACGGGCCGCGCGCCGCTATGGTGACAACGACTTTGTCGTATGGCTGCCGGGCTTTGCGCCCTCATGGTGGCGGCAAAGTGTTGCGCAGCTTCTGACATTGTGCCCTGCGTCCGCGCTGATCGCCTGCGACCCCGATCCGGCGGGGATCGAAATCGCATTACAAGCGGCGGAAATCTGGGATGAGGCCGGGTTATCATGGCAGCCTTGGGGCATGGATGTCGAGACCCTTTCCGGCTTGCCCCACTGCCAGTCATTGAGTCCGAACGACGAGGAACAGTTACAGCGCTTGCTGCAGCAGCCACTGCCGGCCAGTTTGCAGGCGCTTGCCGATTGGATGCGCATCCACGCCAAAAAAGGCGAACAAGAAGGCGCAATATAATTTGCTATTGATTTGCCAGTGATGATATTGCGAAAGCCAAGTTTCACCTGAACAGCTTTTGTAGGATGGGTGAAGCGTAGCGCAACCCATCAAAACCCAAATTGAACAAGCATCAAACCATGATCAAATGATGGGTTGCGCTTCACTCCACCCATCCTACTGAAAACCGTATAGTGGCATATTTGCTATTGATGATATTTCAAAAGCTGAATTTCATCTGAACAGAGAGATCATGAATAACTCGACGGAAATACGCGTTCCCGATATCGGCGACTTCAAGGATGTTCCCGTTATCGAATTACTGGTGAAACCGGGCGATACGGTGGAGAAGGAAACGCCGCTTATTACGCTGGAAACCGAAAAGGCGGCGATGGAGGTTCCCGCGCCTCAAGCCGGCGTTGTGAAGGAGATCAAGGTCAGGATCGGCGACAAAGTATCGGAAGGAACAGTCATACTTATATTGGAAGCAACGGCGGAATCGGCTAAATTGGCCGAACCGGCTGAACCAGCTGAGACAGCCGAAATGCCTGTTCCGTCATCCGTGTCCGCTCCGGAAAAGGATGAGGCGAAACATGACTCATCCGCCAGGGTGAACGCAGTACCTGCGCCGGCCAGTTCCGCTCCTGATGTTCCGCGTGGCGATATTCATGCCGATGTCGTGGTATTGGGCGCGGGGCCGGGCGGCTACACCGCCGCGTTCCGCGCCGCCGATCTTGGCAAGAAAGTGGTATTGATCGAGCGCTATCCCACCCTCGGCGGCGTATGCCTCAATGTCGGCTGCATTCCATCGAAGGCGCTGCTGCATATGGCAAAAGTTATCACCGATGCAGAGGAAACGGAGCGCCAGGGCATTGTTTTCGGCAAACCCACCATAGAAATAGGCAAGCTTCGCGCGTGGAAAAACGCTATCACCGGCAAGCTTACCAAGGGATTGGCAGGGCTGGCGAAGCAGCGCAAGGTGAAGGTGGTGCAAGGAAAGGGCAGGTTTACCTCGCCCCACATGATCCAGGTGGCAACACCGGATGGCCTGAAAACGGTGTCGTTCGAACACTGCATCATCGCCGCCGGTTCAAGTGCGGCACGCATTCCCGGCTTTCCCTATGGCGATCCGCGGCTCATGGACTCAACCGGCGCGCTGAAGCTGGAAGATATTCCCAAGCGCATGCTCATCATTGGCGGAGGTATCATCGGCCTGGAAATGGCGACCGTTTACGACGCGCTCGGTTGCAAAATAAGCGTGGTAGAGTTGATGGATCAGTTGATCCCCGGTGCGGACGCCGACCTCATCAAGCCGCTGCACAAGCGCATACGGAAGCGCTACGAAGCGATCCATCTAAAAACCAAGGTCACCGGAATCGAGGCTCATGAGGGTGGTTTGAGAGCCACATTCGAAGGCGCGTCCGATACTGCGCCGGCGCCCGAGCCGCAGCTCTACGACCGCATTCTGATGGCGGTAGGGCGCCGCCCCAACGGACGCGATATCGGTGCGGAAAATGCCGGTGTCAATATCGACGAACGCGGTTTCATCCCGGTGAATAAACAACTGCGCACCAGCGTATCGCATATTTTCGCCATCGGCGATATCGCCGGTGAGCCTATGCTGGCGCACAAGGCCACGCATGAAGGCAAGCTCGCCGCCGAAATCATTGCGGGCGGAGAACATGCAGAAAAAACGGCATTCGACGCCCGCGCCATCCCCTCGGTAGCTTACACCGACCCTGAAATTGCCTGGATGGGCTTGACTGAAACTGAAGCGGGCAAGCAAGGCATCGAGTACGAAAAAGCCGTGTTTCCCTGGGCGGCAAGCGGCCGCGCGCTGGCGATGGCGCGCGACGAAGGTTTGACCAAATTGCTCCTGGACAAGAACACCCGCCGTATCCTCGGCGCCGGCATAGTAGGGATCAATGCCGGCGAACTGATCGCCGAAACCGTACTGGGACTGGAAATGGGTGCGGATATGGAGGATATTGGATTGACCATCCACCCGCATCCAACATTATCGGAAACGGTCTTTTTTGCCGCGGAGGTTGCAGAGGGTTCGATTACCGATCTTTATATGCCGAAGAAATAGGGCAATGTCAAAGGACAGACCGCGGTTTTCATGGCTTGCTCGCGCAAGTAAAACCAAGGTCTGTCCGTTCGCAGTAACAGCAGTAAGTCTAGCGGGTTTAAGTCCCGTCCGG
>JAKDLC010000047.1 GCA_030453055.1 Nitrosospira sp. | reverse complement strand
GATCTCCATGGATTGTTGACGCCTGATTGAAGCCTACTGCGGTGAGCATAATCCACTACCTTAAAGAGAACCCGATGAACCCGATCTTCAGAATGAAATTTATGGCCAGTCTATTGATTCTGTCAATGGGGCTTCCTCTGCCGGGGCTGACAAACGCCGCCGATTCCGGCACTTTGATTTCCGGCACGGCGCCGCAACAGGACAAGCAATCGTTTCGTGACATGCGGGCAAGCAAGCTGATCGGTTCGGAAGTCAGAAATGTACATGGCGAGAGCCTGGGCAAGATCGTGGACCTGATCGTCGATGTCAACAACGAGCGTGTTTACTATGCGGTGCTGTCATTTGGCGGCGTTCTTGGCTTGGGAAACAAGCTCTTTGCCTATCCGGTGCGGGCGTTCACGCAAGCGGCGGAGGGTGACAAGCTTGTCCTCAATATTGACAAAGACAGGCTCAAGGCGGCCCCGGGGTTCGACAAGGATTCCGATTGGAACGATCCGCGCTACCGGGAGGAAGTCGATCGCTATCATGGCAAGACTGTCTCACTGAAGCCGATGCCCAACCAGAAGTTGCGGCGCGCCAGCGAAATCATTGGTAAGGACGTCAACGACAATCATGGCAAAGACATGGGAAAAATTACGGATATCGTTGTCAATATGGGCAACGGCAACATCCGCTACGCCGTGTTCAGCTTCGATAAATCATGGGATGTGAATAACATGTCGGTTCTGATCTCTGTACGTTCATTCAAACTGGCCGGCGGTGACGATGCGGTCCTGGACGTCGACAAGGCAAAGCTCGACAATGCGCTCAAGTTTGAAAAGAGCCGCTGGCCCAACGTCGGCAATCCGTTATTCCTGGTGGATGTCGGCGGCTACCTGGTTCTTGTCGATCCCCAGGAATACTCGACGAAAGGCAGCGCTGTCGCGGTGTTTGCCCGGCTTGACGTGGATCGGGATGACAAGGTGACCCTGGAAGAGGCGCGCCAGGACAGTAAAGTGTTCGGCGCCTGGACGGAGTTCGATAGCCAGGGTGCGGGCGCGATAAGCCGCGATGAGTTCCTGTCAAAGTATAACGCTCTCGTGAATCGGGAAGTCAATGATCTCCGGCCGTTGAGATAGAGCGCGAGCCTGCAGGTTCGGGTTTGCGGAAAAGCCATGGGTAAACCCCAACAGCTCTGGATCTATCTGCGTTCAAGCTTCTGGTTCATCCCCTCCCTGATCGTCGCGGGCAGCATCGCACTCGCATTGAGTTTGATCGAAGCGGAGTCCGTCATCGGAACTGAAACGCTGGCCCGCTGGCCGCGCCTGTTTGGCGCGGGACCGGAAAGCGCACGCCAGACATTATCGACCATTGCCGGTTCAATGATGTCCGTGGTGGGCGTCACGTTCTCCATGACCCTGGTGGCGTTGGCGCTGGTTTTAAGCCACTATACTTCGCGCGTCCTCGGCAATTTCATGCGCAGCCGGGTCACCCAGGCCGTGCTATGGCGCCCCCATTGCACCCGCCTACAGAGCGCACTTGGTACGCGGTCCCTGCTCCAGAGAGCGGTTGATTGCGACAGGTGGCGCCACGTTATTTCCAGCTAGCGCGTTATCCAGCATCAACGGCCTGCCCCCGAAACAGAGAATAGGGAGAAGCGGCGCCCCAGCGGCACAAATGGATTATTTCGTGCAGGTGACCTTGAGTGATTGAATTTGCTCAAAAAATCCAAGCTTTTCATTGGTATCAGGTACTTTTTGTCCGGCTTTAAAGGTCGCCGTCTTGTCTTTATAGTCCTGGTGATCGTAAACGGTGAGCGTTGCGTTCGGTCCGACGATGACACTATCGTATTTACGGCCCCACGCGAAGGTCGTTCCCAGGGTGGCCTTCGGGATATCGATCGGACCCGCCAACGTAAGTACGTCGCCACGGTAATCCTTACCATCGAAAAGCCGGGCCCAGCATCCATCCGCCAACGACGCGTTGATTGCGAAAACGGGCGGAACCAGCAGGATGAGCGGCGCCTTGGGATCCTTGTCGCCGTCCTTGCCCGGCGTCTTGTCTTGCGCCGAAGCGAAAGGCGTGGCGCCAAGCGTAAGGATTGATATCAGCAGCGTTGCTAATAAAGTCACCTTTTTCATTTTTCACTCCTGGTCTGTTTGAAAAAAAGCCTAACCTCGCGCAGGCGGCGCGAATATCATAGGCGATGACACATTACCGCGAGTAAGACTGTTTGTATGTGCTGCATCGCACATAGGAAAGCAGGCACAAAACCGATTGTTTATGGGTTGCATGCAAGTGTTTTCAGAATATTACGCGCTGATTCGACGATCATCTTCGCCCCTCTTCCCGCATCTTTGCAGCGCCCAATTCGCCAACCCGGTTCCATCACGCATCTCTGGCGCCCAAAGCCGTCTTCGACGGAAACCCATCGGTACTCTCATTCGTCGACTAAAACCTTGGTGTGCTACCGCACCGAAAAATCAGGAAATAACGCGTAGCATTTTCAATACAGCAATATCGCTGGGTCGATAAAAGGAAACCGTTATGAAATTTTCTTCTAAATCCGCAAATCGGTCGCTGGCACTTGCATTGGTCATTGGAAGCACCCTCGGTCTCGGCACGGCGGGTATAACGCATGCTCAGTATGGCACATCCGGGCAGGGAAGCACCACCGGCCAGGGAGGTTCAAGCGGGCAGGCAGGTTCCACCGGACAGGGCAGTTCCGCCGGACAGGGGAGTACCCCCAAGTCTTCCGAGAAATACCCGTATGGAATTCTCGAAGAAAAAATAGACACCGGCCAGGTCGATCAGAAAATAAGGGTGGAGCGAAACAAAAGTAAGGAACCGGTCCTTCCGCCACCGGTACGCAAGAATGAAAAAGGACTGGTGGTCGAAGATCCGAGCCAGATACAAGGCGGGTCTATCGGGCCAAATTAGGTATCAATGCGGCTGGCGGGCATGATGGATTCGCGCAATCGCGCGGCGGCGATGCCCGCCATCGAGATCAGGCCCATCCCCAGTAGTGCGAGTCCGGTGATCGGGTCGTCGAACAGCAACACGCCGTATAAAAAAGAACAGACGATACCCAGATACTGCAAGCTGGCATTGACAAGCACCCGGCCGGTTTTATAGGCGCGAGTCATCATCAATTGCGCCAGTGTCGCCAGCACCCCCATGGCAAGCAGCATTCCGATGCCGTGCCAGGTAAGGGGATGCCATCCGCCGATAAGCGAAGTCGCCAAGGCGCCTCCGCCGATGCTGCCGACCGAAAAATAGAATACTGTGCGGTCCTCCGGTTCTCCGGCCTTGCCAAGCGCGGTCACCTGCAGGTAGGCGATGGCGGCAAGCAGACCCGACAGCAGGCCCATCAGCCCGCCCCATAGCTCATGACTGTCCATCGTGGGTTGAAGCACACAGATCACCCCGACGAAACCTGCCAGCACCGCGCATACCAGGCGCGCATCCACCCGGCCGCCGCCAAGCAAGGTCGAACCGCCAATGAGCAGCAGCGCCATCCAGATCGGAGACATGTAGTTCAGCGTCATGGCGGTGGCAAGCGGCAGTTCTCCTACCGCGTAGAACCATAGTCCAAGCGCACTTACGCCAGTCAGGCTTCTCCAGGCGTGCAATGCCGGCACGCTGGTGCGAAGCGTTCCGTCGCGGACACGGGCAATCGACGCCATCATCGCTGCGCCCACCATGCCACGGTAGAACACTAACTCACCCGCGCCGTAGTCGGCCGACGCAAACTTGACACATGCGCCCATTGTCGCGAAAAGCAACGATGCGCCGATCATCAACATCGGCGGCGATAACCTTTCTTTCGTGTCTGTCCCGTTTAAAACGGTTTTAATCGACATTCAAGGAGCCTTCGGATAAGTTTTGTCCCACATTCAACAGCATAATCAAAACAACAATTCAATAAAACCGACGCGCGCACCTTTACCATTCGGCAATTCTCAGAGCTGATGCAAATACGAATTTGGTTTTTAGCGAAGCCCTGTATAAAATTGCGAACATGAACGCAATCTCCCAACCATTTATCGATTTTTCCGCCTCATCCGTTGACGTGGCCCGGTCCCTGATAGGGGCGACCTTGCTCGTTGATGAAGTCGGAGGCCGGATTGTGGAGACCGAAGCGTATGATCACGACGACCCCGCCTCACACAGCTTTGGCGGTCCGACCCGGCGTAACCGGGTCATGTTCGGCCCCCCCTGCCGTGCCTATATCTACCGTTCGTACGGCATCCACTGGTGCCTCAATTTCGTCTGCCGCCCCGATGGGCATGGCGCAGGCGTTCTAATCCGTGCGCTCGAGCCGCTTGCCGGACTGGATATCATGCGCGCGCGACGCGGCCTCAGCAATATGCGCCTGCTTTGCGCCGGGCCGGGTCGAATCTGTCAAGCGCTTGGTATTACGGATGAGCATAGCGGCCTGCAGATCGAAGCATCGCCGTTTCAACTCACCCCCCTCCCCTTCATGGAACAGATTTCCATCGTGACAGGTCCGCGCATCGGTATTTCAAAAGCGAAAGAGGCGCCCTGGCGTTTCGGCCTTTCCGGATCCCGCTTCCTGAGCCGCCCATTTCGTTAATCGTTCACCCGAATGGCTTGCTTCCCGTATAAGTTAAGTAGGTTAGGTTAGCGTAACTCAACAACATGGAATTTCCTTTCAGCCCGACATAGTTTTCATCCCGGAGAGCGTAATGAGTCATCTGATCAACAAGCTTGGCTGGTTCGCGCTCGCCGCAGCGGGCGCCTTCGCCTTCGCTTTCATCGCCTTGCATCTGGGTGAATCCATCGGCGCCATCTGGATCGTCGTCGCCACGGTCTGCGTCTACACCATCGCTTATCGCTTTTACAGCCGGTTTATCGCCCGCCGGGTATTGGGATTGAACGCGGCACGCATGACCCCTGCTTACAAATTCAATGACGGCCTGGACTACGTGCCGACCAACAAATATGTATTGTTCGGGCACCATTTTGCTGCGATTGCCGGCGCCGGGCCCCTCGTCGGACCGATACTCGCCGCGCAGATGGGTTATATGCCGGGCATGCTGTGGCTTTTGGCCGGCGTGGTGTTCGCCGGTGCGGTACAGGACTTCATTGTGCTATTCGTGTCGACGCGGCGCGATGGCCGTTCACTGGGCGACCTGATCAAGTCCGAATTAGGACAAATACCGGGCATGATCGCCCTGTTCGGCACATTCTTTATCATGCTGATCCTGCTGGCGGTGCTGGCGCTGATTGTGGTCAAGGCGCTGGCCGAATCGCCCTGGGGCGCATTCACCGTCGCCGCCACCATTCCGATTGCCTTGTTCATGGGAGTTTACGCGCGTTTTATCCGGCCGGGCGCGATTGGCGAAGTGTCGATGATTGGCTTTGTCCTGCTGATGCTGTCCATTGTCGCCGGACAGTATGTGCAGGAGGTTCCCGCGCTGGCCGCCTTGCTCACTTTGACCGGCGAGCAACTGACCTGGATGCTGATCGCCTACGGCTTCATCGCCTCGGTGCTGCCGGTCTGGCTATTGCTCGCGCCGCGCGACTATCTGTCCACTTTTCTCAAGATCGGCACCATCGTCGGTCTGGCGATCGGGGTCATATTCATCTCGCCGGAACTCAAGATGCCGGCGTTCACGCAGTTTGTGGATGGCTCGGGCCCGGTCTGGTCGGGCAGCCTGTTTCCCTTCCTGTTCATTACCATCGCTTGTGGCGCGGTCTCGGGCTTCCATTCGCTCATCTCGTCCGGCACCACGCCCAAGATGATACGGAACGAGCTCGATGCCCGTTTCATCGGTTACGGCGCCATGCTGATGGAGTCGTTTGTCGCGATCATGGCGCTGGTCGCCGCCTCCACCCTTGAGCCGGGAGTCTATTTCGCCATGAACAGTCCCACCGCGATCATCGGCAGCACAGCGGAATCGGCTGCCCGGGCCATATCCCAGTGGGGGTTTTATGTCACCCCCGAGATGATCACGCAGACCGCGCGCGATGTAGGCGAGCACACCATCATTTCCCGTACCGGCGGTGCGCCGACGCTGGCGGTGGGCATGGCGCAGATCCTGTCGGATGTGGTCGGAGGGCGGTCAATGATGGCATTCTGGTATCACTTTGCCATTCTGTTCGAGGCGCTGTTCATCCTGACGGCGGTGGATGCGGGCACGCGCGCCGGCCGCTTCATGTTGCAGGATCTGCTGGGTACCTTCATCCCATCGATGAAACGTACCGATTCGATGGTCGCCAGCCTGATCGCGACCGGAATTTGCGTCGCCGGCTGGGGTTATTTTCTGTATCAGGGGGTGATCGATCCGCTGGGGGGAATCAACACGTTGTGGCCGTTGTTCGGTATTTCCAATCAGATGCTGGCCGGCATCGCGCTGATTCTCTGCACGTGCGTGCTGTTCAAGATGAAGCATGACCGTTATGCATGGGTCACAATCGTACCCGCCGCCTGGGTTCTGGTCTGCACGCTGACCGCCGCCTGGCAGAAAATTTTCGACGCCAATCCGCGCATTGGTTTTCTCGCGCATGCCAACACATACAAACAGGCGCTGGCGGACAACCGGCTCCTTGCACCGGCCAAATCGATGGAGCAGATGCAGCAAGTGATTTTTAACGACTACGTCAATGCATCGCTGGCCGGCCTGTTCATGCTGGTACTGCTCAGTATGCTGGCGTTCGGTGCCAGAACGGTATTGCGCGCGCGCGGCACAGGCGAGCCCACCGCCAAAGAGGCGCCGTTTGAACGCCTGCCGGTAGAAGCGGCCGGAACGTAATGGAACGATAATGAGCGGGGTGAAGACATGTTGACTAAAATCATCAAAGCGGGACGTTATTTTGGACAGAGCATGCGGCTGATGGTCGGTGTGCCCGAATATGGCACGTACGTTGCGCATATGAAAAATACGCACGCCGATCAGCGGATCATGTCTTACCAGGAATTTTTTCGTGAGCGCCAGGAGGCGCGGTACGGCGGCAATGGCAAGGTCACGCGATGCTGCTAAACTAAGATCGGATATCGCGTGAGCACGCGGGATGCGGGTTTGATAACGGCGGTGGCTGTGGACAAAAAAAATTGGCTGGCTTGCCCGGAACGGACTGGCTGGCTAAAAGGCCGCTGGAGTAGGAGAACCCAGCGGCAACGGATAAATTACGCTTGGCTTTGCAGCCAGTTTCCAATGCGGTGTTTTCGCATCACGTCGAAAGAGCCTCCGGCCGGTCGATTGTTTAACCCCTCATGGCGAATTTTTCGCTGTCGTCAGTAAAGCGTAAGGTACCCCACGCTTTACTGGATTCCCGCTTTCGCGGGAATGACAAAAAATAAGGGCTGGGCTCCTTGCATGCAACAATTCGTGTAATTAATAATGATAACAATTCGCATTATATTTAACTTTGAATAAAAAGCAAGGCTTTTTTGCGATCGCTGTCACATACACGTAATAATACTGTGTCAACGTTTGACGATTATGAACTACCACGACCATCGTGAGCCCCTCTCGCAAAAGCGTTAACGCTCCCCTGCCCGGCCGCGGCAAGAAAAACGCTTACGCCGACTTGTTACGGGAGCTGGCCACACTACACCGGCACTTGATGACAATGGAAAGCCAGTCCACGGAAGTATTGCAAAAAGTGAATGCCCGTCATCGAGCCAGCGCGGCCAATCTGATTCATTATCTCGGTCTGCGGCGGCGCGATATGCGCCCTTTGCAAAAGAAGCTCGCGGCGGCTGGATTGTCTTCCATGGGGCGTGCAGAGTCGCACGTCCTGAGCAATCTGCACGCCATCATCATTTTGTTGTAGAGCGCGCTGGGAAAACAGGCGCAAGCGCCCTCCTCCCACATCGATTCTTCCGCAGCCGGCCCGGAGCTGCTCGAAACCAATACCGACAGGCTGCTCGGCAAATCTCCGGCGCAGCGACTGGTACGCATTATGGTTACGTTGCCGTGCGAAGCCGCGGATGACTATACGTTGGTCAAGGAGATGCTTCTGCAAGGCATGGACTGCGCCCGCATCAATTGCGCGCATGACGACGCTGACGTCTGGAAGCGCATGATCAAGCAAATAACACGCGCGCGCCGAGAAACGGGTCGTCACTGCCGCATCCTGATGGATCTGGGTGGTCCCAAACTACGCACCGGAGAAATCGCGTTGGGTCCCGCGGTGCTCAAATGGAAGCCGAAACGCGACCCATATGGCAAAGTGACAGAGCCTGTCCGCATCTGGCTGTATCCGGAGGACGATGCGTCATCCTATCCGGAGCATGACGCATCGTCCTGCCCTGCGCATGCACATGCCTGTTTTCCCGTCAAAGGAAACTGGCTGGAGCAGGTGACTGCACGTGACAGGATCGAATTCAACGACGCCAGGGGAGCATTGTGCCGCCTGCAACTAGTGGGACAAGCCGGGACCGGCTACTGGGCGGAATCCACCCAGACTGCTTATGTCAAGCCGGGCTTGAAGCTCAGCCTGTTGCGAGCGCCCGTTTCCGGACATGCGCGCGGGATCGGCGAATCCGGCGAGGCAGGCGCGCTGCCCCAGGCGCCGGAAAAAATCCGCCTGTATCGCGGGGATAGCTTGATCGTCACTTGCAAGCCGACCCCCGGACGCCCCGCCCGGTTCGATAAACGCGGGCGGCTATTACGCGCGGCCAGCATAAGCTGTTCGTTACCGGAGCTCTTTGCTTGCGTGCGCGCCGGCGAACGAATCCTGATCGACGATGGCCGCATCGGCGGCGTAATTCGTAGTGTCAATGCCGGTGAAATGCGGGTTGAGATCACGCAGGCGCGCGATAGCGGAGAAAAATTGCTGCCTGACAAAGGCATCAATCTGCCGGACAGCCAGCTCGATCTGGACGGTCTGACGGCCCTGGACATCGTGCATCTCGAATTCGTTGCCCGCCACGCGGACATGGTGGGACTTTCCTTTGTGCGAGGACCCGCCGATATCGCATTGCTGCAGGAGCATCTGAAACGGCTCGATGCCGATAAGCTGGGTATCGTGGTCAAAATCGAGACACGCACCGCTTTCGAGCAGTTACCGGAACTGATGTTTACCCTGCTGCGCTCGCCTATGGTCGGAGTCATGATCGCGCGCGGCGATCTGGCCGTGGAATGCGGTTATGAAAGACTGGCGGAATTGCAGGAAGAAATTTTATGGCTGGCCGAAGCGGCGCATGTTCCGGTAATTTGGGCCACGCAAGTGCTGGAGGGATTGGCCAAGACCGGCAAGCCAAGCCGCGCCGAAGTCACCGATGCCGCCATGGGCGAGCGCGCCGAGTGCGTCATGCTCAACAAGGGGCCGCACATTATCGAGGCTATCCAGATGCTGGACAATATTCTCCGACGCATGCAGGGACACCAACAGAAAAAGCGCTCATTATTGCGCCGCTTGCATTGGTAACGAAATAATGTGTATCGCAAGGCGGGATTCAGCGGCAGATAAGATCGAATCACGCTGGACGTCTTCGTCTTCATCGTCTTCATCCCCCGGCAAACGACAATCCAGAACGGTAGTCAAAACCCGTTCTGGACTGATTTGAGTTATTTGCTCAAACGTTTCCTGCGGCGAACCACCGCTCCCATCAAGCCAAGACCCGCCAGCATCATCGCATAGGTCTCGGCCTCCGGAACCGCGGAGACTTGAATCATGCGGTCTATATCGCTCGCCGCATGCTGGACGTTTACATAAGCGATATTCGAATCAAACTTGTCGAAATACAAGCCGGTTGGCTCTGCGCCGATGGTGGACATAGACGCCCAACGGCCTATCGATTCAGCTACGCCGTCACGATTCTCATCTTTTGCAAACCAGATATCCGCCTCGCCGCCCGGCTGATCTTCGACGATGTACAGGTTATTCTCGGCATCCATAGCCAGATTATCCGGGTTATTGAATACTCCACCGACAGACAGATTAGTCGCCTGATCGAGGGAAGCCTGGGACGCAAATAGTTTTGCTGTATCGGTACCCAGGTTGAAAGAATAGACTTCGTCAGTGGTGGTGGTTGCGGCGTAGAGGATTTGATCGCCATTGGAGAGTGTCTGGATTTGCATATCCTCCGGCCGCTGGTAGTCGGTTGCCGAAACGTTATTGGCGGACACCCGGCCGTCAATCGTGCCGTCGGCGTTCAGGGCCGATACGCCGGCTAGCGCAGCGCCGTTGGGATCCGTAATCGCGGCCCAGGTGATTGCCCCGGTCGCGTTGGCATTACCGCCGCCGTTCACGAGCATCGCAAAAGTCTGGCCGGCGTCGAAATAGCCGTTGCCGTCCGGCGCGTCCGGGTTGGCGGAGACATATTTGTAAATACTGCCGCCGTTGAGTTCATCGATAAAGTACAGATGGTTGTTTTTGTCAAACGCCATGCCTTCGTGCGACACGCGCGGCACAATATCGCGCCACACGAAATCGGAGGTTGCGGGACCGGCGGTTGTGGTGGAATTGGTCAGTTCGAACAGGCGGCCTTTGGTGTTCGCACCGCCCCACTCTTCCTCGGCCGTCAGATAGCTGCCCCACGGCGTCCAGTACGAGGCGTCACCCCCGACAAAGCCCTGCGTGCCCTCCGCCACGACAGTCAGCGAATTACCGGTCTGCAAGTCATAGCGCTTCACCCCGGCGGTATCGGTTTCATAGGGGCTGAATAGATAACGGCCGGCATCAGGGCCCGTTTCGTTGGCGGTGATCATGTCCC
>JAKDLC010000046.1 GCA_030453055.1 Nitrosospira sp. | reverse complement strand
TCAATACGGCTTTTCGCCAGAATGGTTCCTGCGGAAGCGCAGTCAATCCCGCCGCCAACACAATCAATAACACTACCATCAACCCGCGTACAAAACCGAACAGCGAGCCAAAAAACCTGTCGGCAAATCCCAGCCCCACGCTTCTTACCAAGGCGGACGTCAGCATGGTAATCAGCCCCATTGCCAGCAGCGCCGATAAAAACAACCCGGCAAACGCCAACATCGTTCGCAGCAATTCGCCATCGATGATGGAAGGCAGTATGGGCGCAAACCCGGCTGCGAATGAATTCGCCACCATGAACGCGACTACCCAACCCGCCAACGACAATAACTCGCGTACTACGCCACGCACCACACTCAGCATAACCGATAAAACAAGTATCGCGAGAACGGCGTAATCGAAAACAGTCATTCGTAACCCGGATGTTTCATAAATTCGCGTGATGATTGCGCAGGATTTTGTTTTATGAAACATCCGGGTAAGCAGGGCAAAATTACAGGAGCGCGATTTGCCTGTTTGCCTGTGCCTCCCGCAAATTCATCATGGCGTTATTTATCCACCACTACGCCATCCAGTCCCAGCTTCTTCAGTTTCTCGCGCGCACCCTCGGCTTCCTCGCGCGTGCGGAAAGGGCCGGCGCGCACGCGCGTTATTTCGCCCTTGTTTGTCTTGAGCGTTTCCGTATAGACCTGGATACCCTTGGATACCAGGCTTTGCTGTTGTTTCCTGGCTTTAACCGGATCGGAAAAGGCGCCCAACTGCACTACAAATGCGTCCGTGACGGCGGTAGCTTTGGCGGTTCCCGGTTCAACCTTGGGGTCAGAGGGGTCAGAGCTTCTTCCGGCCACGCCCGGCTTCTCAGCCGATTCATGAGCGGACTGTGCGGACTTTACCGATGATTCCGATTTTATCCGCTGTTCCTGCTGCACTCCGGTTGCGCGTTCCTGGGGGGCGGTGACGGGCGCATCTGTTCGCGGAGCCATGCCGGGAGTGAATTCAGCCACGGAATCTTCCGGAGGAATACGGATATCGATCTCCTGACTCCGTTGCTCCGGTTTACTATCGAGCACCATCGGCAAAATCACAACGGCTGCTATCACCAAGGTAACCGCGCCAACCAGACGTCTTCTGGCGCGTTTTCTAAGTTGAATTTCTTCCTCGCTTACGGTCTTTGCCATTTTGAATTTACTGGATTGCTATCCGTGCTCAACCGTATTCCGGTACCGTAACACTTCGGCTACGGTATGGAACGAGCCAAACACGCAAATTCTATCATTTTCAGCCGCTCGCTCACAGGCATACGCGTAGGCCATGGCGGGATTGGGGAAAGTACGAACCGTCTCTTCCGTCCTGTTTATTCCCGCTGCTTCCAGCGCCTGCGTCGTTTCATCCGCCGAAGCGCCGCGTGGCGCATCGATCCCCGCGGTCAGCCACATATCCACCTTTGCTGCAAGTGCTCGCGCCACGCCGGCGATATCCTTATCCCTGAGCATCGCGAATACCGCATACGTTTTCCGGTAGCGTCCCATGCCGCCGAGGTCAATAGCCAGAGCATGCGCGGCATGAGGGTTGTGCGCCACATCCAGCACCGTCGCCGGCCGCCCCGGTAATACCTGAAACCGCCCTGGCAAGGCGACATCCAGTAAGCCCTGGCGTACGTCGCTCATGGTAACCGGCAGACGATCCTTGACGGCATCCAGCGCAGCGAGGCAGGCGCTGGCGTTGTGCAACTGACAGGCGCCGCGCAGGGCGGGATAAGGAAGCGCGTGGCGCTTTCCTCCGGGCCCCCAATAACTCCATAGGGTTGCATCGACTGGATTGGCGGAATGACCGAAGTGTTCGCCGATGTGCATCAAATGCGCGCCGACTGCTTTTGCATGATGCCGGACAGTCGCGGGAATATCCGGCTCCGAACAGATTGCGGCCCGCCCGCTTCTGAAAATTCCCACCTTCTCCAGTCCGATTTTTTCCCGCGTATCACCAAGATAATCCATATGATCGAAGTCGATGCTGGTAAGCAACGCGCAATCGGCATCGAAAATATTGACCGCGTCCAGTCGCCCGCCCAGTCCCACCTCGAGAATCGCAACGTCCACGCCGGCTTGGCTGAATAATCGCATCGCCGCCAGCGTGCCAAACTCGAAATAGGTCAAGGAAATACCGCTGCCAATACGGGCGGACTCCACAACCTGGAAAGCATTGCACAATTCACTGTCAGCCGCTTCCCGCCGGCTTATCCGCACCCGCTCGTTGTAACGCAGCAGGTGTGGAGAAGTGTAACAACCCACACGATATCCGGCGCGGCTCAGAATTGACTCCAGCATGGCGCACGTCGACCCTTTACCATTGGTGCCGCCGACCGTGATGATGGGAAAAGACGGCGCAAGATCCAGTTCGGTCCTGACCCGATTGACACGCTCCAATCCCATGTCGATGGTCTTCGGATGGAGGCTTTCGAGATGGGTCAGCCAATCGGCAAGCGTTCCGGATTTTGTATCGGGTTCTATTTCCTAAATCCGGTAGTTGGACGGGCGGAGCGTGTAATCCGTCCCGGTCGCGAGCACTTTGTGAATCATAATGCTACTGGAAAACGATCGGTCAACACCGTCGGACTCAGCATCAGGATCTACGCGTCGTCCCGGCGCAAATATCGGGATACGCATGCGGACGTAACCAGGAATCACGACGCCGGTGCGGACGTGCGCATCAACAAGGTGCACAGGGTCGCCAGTTTATCGCGCATGCGCCTGCGATCTACGATCATGTCTATCGCTCCGTGCTCCAACAGGAATTCAGCGCGCTGAAAGCCTTCCGGCAACGTTTGACGTACCGTTTGCTCGATTACGCGCGGCCCCGCAAAACCGATCAGCGCCCCCGGCTCAGCGAGCACCACGTCGCCGATAAAGGCAAAACTGGCCGATACGCCACCCATGGTGGGATCGGTAAGTACCGAGATGAAAGGAAGTCGTTCCTGACTCAACTGGGTAAGCGCCGCCGATGTCTTGGCCATTTGCATGAGCGAAAGCAGCCCTTCCTGCATGCGCGCTCCACCGCTGGCGGCAAAACACACAAAGGCCAGACGCTGCTCAACACACACCTGCACCCCGCGCACAAAGCGCTCACCCACCACCGAGCCCATCGACCCCCCCATGAAGCCGAATTCAAACGCTGCTGCAACCAAGGGTACGGTTTTTACGCTGCCCTGCATCACCACCAGGGCGTCGTCTTCGTTCGCATCTTTTTTGGCCTCCGATAACCGATCGACATAGCGTTTGCTATCCTTGAATTTAAGCGGATCAACGGACAGCACTTCCGTGCCGATTTCATAGCGTCCCTCGGCATCCAGTAACAAATCGAGGCGTACTCTGGCGGAAATGCGATTGTGATGGTTGCACTTGGGACAAACGTTGAGATTGTTTCCCAGATCAGAGTAATACAGCACCGCTTCGCAGGAAGCACACTTGCTCCACAACCCCTCAGGCACGACTTTTTTCTCGCCGCTTTCCTTGCGCTTGATTTTCGGCGGAAGAAGTTTCTGAAACCAACTCATAAGGTTCCGCCGGCCTCGTCAATGGCGCCGCGAAGGCTTCTTACCAGATGATAAACATTCGTCAACACCTCGTCCCTGGGCGAATTTTCTATCTCCTCGATGATGCGGCTACCCACCACCACTGCGTCGGCAAGCGCCGCCACCGCCTTGGCTGTCGCGCCGTCGCGTATACCGAAGCCGACACCGATGGGGATGGAAATGATTGAACGCAACCGGGTCAGTTTGTTGACCACGTCGTTCAGGTCGAGATTTGATGAGCCCGTCACGCCCTTCAATGAAACGTAATACACATATCCTCGCGCCATTTTTGCTACTTGTTCGATGCGCGCTTGCGGAGTCGTGGGGGATAGCAAAAAAATCGCGTCGATCTGCCGGCGTTCGAGATATTCCACCCATTCCCGGCATTCCTCCGGCGGATAATCCACCGTTAACACGCCGTCTATGCCGCACTCTTTTGCTCTTGCCGTGAATTTCTCATAGCCCATGGCTTCTACCGGATTAGCGTAGCCCATCAGCACTACCGGTGTGCGGGTATCGGTTGTTCTGAATTCCGCTACCATTGTCAATACATCCTTCAAACCTACCTGGCGCTTCAACGCTCGTTCGGAGGAGCGCTGTATGGTCGGCCCATCCGCCATGGGATCGGAAAATGGCACTCCCAGTTCGATAACGTCTGCGCCCGCCTTCACCAGTTCATGCATCAACGGAACCGTCATCGCAGGCTCGGGATCACCGGCGGTAATGAAAGGAATCAGCGCTTTTCTGCCTTGCAGACGCAGTTCGCCAAATACGATTGCAATACGGGACACGACGGGTTCGGTTAGAAGGTGATGCCGGAGGCCCGCGCGACAACGGTAGCCATATCCTTGTCCCCGCGTCCGGAGAGATTCACCAGCAGCAGTTTATCCCCACCGAGTGCAGGCGCGAGCTTGGCGGCGTAAGCCAGCGCATGGCTGGATTCCAGCGCCGGCATAATACCTTCGTAGCGGCACAAGGCATGGAATGCCGCCAGCGCCTCATCGTCGGTTATGCCCACGTATTCAGCGCGATTGCTGTCCTTGAGCCATGCATGTTCCGGACCGACGCCCGGATAATCCAGCCCCGCCGAAATGGAGTGGGTCTCGATAATTTGCCCATTCTCATCCTGAATCAAATAGGTGCGATTACCATGCAGTACGCCGGGCCTTCCTGTCATCAGGGTTGCGGCATGCTGACCGCTTTCAATTCCACATCCCGCTGCTTCCACGCCTATCATGCGGATGTTACCGTTGTCGATGTAGGGGTAAAACAAACCAATGGCGTTTGACCCACCCCCCACACAGGCAATCAATGCATCTGGCTGGCGTCCATATTCTTCCTGCATCTGCACCATTGCTTCCCGTCCGATGATCGCCTGAAAATCACGCACCATCATCGGATACGGATGCGGTCCCGCCACCGTGCCAATGATGTAAAACGTATCGCCGACGTTGGTGACCCAGTCGCGCATGGCCTCATTGAGCGCATCTTTCAGGGTCCGGGAGCCCGATTCGACCGGCACCACCGTTGCCCCCAGAAGCTTCATCCGGTGAACGTTGGCTGCTTGACGTTCCATATCCACCGAACCCATGTAAACCACGCATTCCATGCCATAACGCGCAGCCACCGTAGCGGTGGCTACGCCATGCTGACCCGCCCCCGTTTCGGCAATCACGCGCGACTTGCCCATGCGTCCGGCCAGGAGCGCCTGTCCGACAGTGTTGTTGATTTTGTGTGCGCCCGTATGATTCAGATCTTCGCGCTTCAGCAGAATCTGCGCCCCTCCCAGATGTGCAGACCACCTCTTTGCGTGATAGATGGGGCTGGGCCGCCCCACATAGTGCCGCAATTCATAGGCAAATTCCGCCTGAAAGGCGGCGTCATTGCGATAGTGTTCGTACTGAACACGTAATTCCTCCAATGCTGCGATCAGCGTCTCGGCGACGAACACCCCGCCATACGGGCCGAAGTGACCATGCCGGTCAGGAAGATCATAAACTTTCACTATTTCGAACTCCTTGCATGAAAGCGGCAATTTTCTCCGCGTCCTTGATACCCTTGGCGATTTCAACGCCGCTCGACACATCCACCGCCCAGGGTTGAGCCTGCTTGATTGCCGTAATGACGTTGCCAGCGTGCAGCCCTCCCGAAAGAATCAATGGCAGCGGTAGATTTCGCGGAATCAAATTCCAGTCAAACGCATGCCCGGTGCCGCCCGGTTCGCCTTTGACATACGTATCCAACAACAACCCCCTTGCGCCGGAATAAAGGGTTGCGTATTGTAGCAAATCCATCCCCGCTCGGACTCGCACGGCTTTTATATAAGGCACCGGAAATTTTCGACAAAATTCCGGCGATTCGTTACCATGAAACTGCAGTAAATTCAAACCGGCTACGGAGGAGGTTTCTTTTACCCATTCCGCGTCTGGATCGACATAGACGCCCACCGCGCTGACGAATGGCGGCAGCGACGCGATGATTGCCCGGGCTGCAGGGGGCGCGACATAGCGCACGCTTTGTTTCCAGAAGACAAGACCAATCGCGTGCGCCCCAAGATGCACCGCCGCCAGTGCGTCCTCAACACGCGTAATGCCGCAAATTTTTACCCGGATGGTCATATCCGCGACCTGCTCGCTCTCGGCAACAGCGCGGCAAGCGGCGGCTCGGCAAAACCAGGCAGCTTCCATTTGGCATCGTAGGTGATCCCCGCCAAATATAGCCCCGCAGCCGAAAAGGTGGGGGCCGCATCACTGCGTTTCCGGCCTTTTAACACGACATCCATCCATTCCGGAGGATACTTGCCTTTGCCCACATAAATCAGGCAACCCACGATATTACGGACCATGTGATGCAAAAACGCGTTGGCGCGCAGCTCAAATGCAACGATGTCGCCCTGCCGCGTGATTTCCAGTTTTGTCAAATTGCGCACGGGTGATTCAGCCTGACACTCGGCGGCGCGAAAAGCGCTGAAATCGTGTTCTCCGAGCAGCATTTGCGCCGCAACCTGCATCCGTTCAAGATCAAGAGCCTGATGAAACCAGCCGACCCTGCCGTGATCAAGCCCCGGGCGCACTGGATGATTCAATAGCAGATAGAGATAACAGCGTTCGCTCGCGCAGTAGCGGGCATGGAAATCATCCGCGGTCTGTGACGCCCATAATACCGCGATCCTGTCGGGCAACAACGCATTGACGCCGCGCACCCAGGCGTTCATGGGCCGCTGCGTCTGAGTGTCGAAATGCAGCACCTGAAACGACGCATGAACCCCTGCATCGGTGCGTCCTGCCGTCACTACCCGAATGTCGCTACAGGCGATTTTCGACACCGCGGCTTCCACCGCGTCCTGCACCGAGCCACCCGATCGCTGCCTTTGCCAGCCGCAATAATTACTGCCGTCGTATTCCAGCGCCAAGGCGATTCTCACAGCACAAGCGTCGTCATGATTATCATGAAAATAACCGGGAAATCAGGTGCTATCCGGGCTATAGATTAGCCAACAGCATCCTCGCGCTTTGTTGCTGTTGAATGTCGCCCTCGCGGATCGCTTCCTTAAGAACTTGCCTGGCGGCGTCCATGTCACCCATTTCCTGATACGCTCTGGCCAAGTCAAGCCGGGTAACGATTTCATGCCATTGGGTACTTCTTTCCGTGAATTCCTTCGGCGTGAAGGACTGTGTGTCATCCAGATTGAAACTGATGATTTCCGCTGGGTGGACGGCGGAAGGCGCCGGGGAGGCGAATACGGACGGGATGGGCTCGGATGAACTGGTCAAATTCACCGGTTCCCCGTGAATCCCCGGCGTCTGCGGATTCGCAGGAGTCTGGCGGCTGTCATGATTTCCCACCGGAGTATCCTTGGGAACTTTCCGGGTTTGAATGTCGTGAGTATGCAGATAAACCCCGGCTCTGGCGGCTGCGGCTGCATCCGCTTCATCAGTCTGTGCAGCGGTATCCGTTCCCGGAGGAATACTCGTCGCCATCGGCGCGGATGTCGTCACAGGTACCGTTTTGCCGGGCAACTGGGGGTCGAAGACGGAAGAAACCACATCTACACTGGAACTATCCGGCGATGTTTCTTTCGACCGGCCTACCATGGATATACCGACAATACTGGTTATCAAAAGAACGAGCGCGCCACCCAAATATTCGATGTTGGCCGCCAGATCATCTATCAGGGAGTTTCGGCGCAGCGGCGAATTTGCTATATGGCCGGATTTTTCTGTGACATGCATGGGTTTGGCTATCTCCGTCGCCAACCCGGCTGTCGGCGGCGGCGCCATCATTGCCTCTTCCACGTTGTCCGCTTCAGCTCCGAGAGGCGCGGCCTGAGCTGTAAAAACGGGTTCTGACGCCAACTCACCCTGGGACGCCATCGCCGCAAGCGAATCTGGTGGTGTGGCGCTGACGCCATCGGGCTCGTGGGTTTCTACCCCTTTTTGCAGGTTCGACTGTCTTGGTTCTTCGCTCGCGGGGATCAAATCCGCCACGTCAGCCAGCAGCATATACCGCTTCCACTCCACCGTCTGCCTTCTCACTTCCTTCTCGGCTTCGACGGGGGTCATCATGCCGATTTCACTTTCATCCGGCACCCGTAAGATTGACCCTGCCTTAAGCCGATGCATATTATCGCCAAAGAAAGCTTCCCGATTTGCGCGGTAAAGCGCAACCAGCATCTGATTCACGCTTACTCCAGAGGAGGCGCTGATATTTCGCCCGATTTCAGCCAAATTATCGCCTCCTTTTACGGGGCCATAGACGGCGGGAATCTTGCTGATCGACGCGGATCCCGGTACCGGCGCTTTTTCGCCAATGACCGGGTTCTTGATTGTCGAACCCGGATTTTCGACCACGGCCGCGTCAAATGCTGAGGAATTAGCGGAACCCGGAGCAGTGGATTGACTTGATTGACTTGTCGGCGTCGCGAGCAAATGTGCGCCAATTTCCGGCGGGGCAAGCAACACCGTGTATTCCCGCAGCAATCGCCCTGACGACCAATTCAATTCAATCAGCATATTCAGAAACGGTTCGGTGATGGGCTGCAGGGAAGTAACCTTGACGTAGGCTTGTCCGTCGGAGCGGTTTTCAATACTCGTTTTAAATGTGGAAAAAAGAGGCATGTAATCAACGCTCGCCTGGCGGAAAGCATCTTGTGACGCAAGACGCGCCATTAAGGAGGTTTTTTCCTCTTTTTTTACCGCAATCAGGTCGATCTCTGCATTGAACGGTTCTCCCAAAGCGGAATTGATGGTCAGTCTGCCCAAACCAGCCGCATGAGCCACCGCCGGGGCCAGGAGCATGATCAACAGTAGACACGCTTTAGAAGTGGGCATACGCACAGCGGCAAATTCCGGGAACGATAAATTGGTCTAACGTGAATCGGCTGCGAAAAACAGAAAGTTGCTAACCCGGATGTTTCATAAATTCGCGTGATGATTGCGCAGGATTTTGTTTTGTAGGGGGATTTTGTGAGGGAGTGGCGTAGTTATTCATACGCCCGACTGAGCAAAATTCCCATACGAAACAAAAGACCAGCAAGGGCGCGCGTCAATTTATGAAACATCCGGGCTTGATGCCCATGTTGACGCAAGTGTTGCGCATCATCGAGAACATAGTGCAAGTACGTATCCCGGCCATAAATTAGGCGAACGTTGTAAATTTTTTCTTTCTCATTTGCGCAGACCAGCACAAAATAGGTACGATTGAAAACCGGAGGTAACCATGATTTTTGAAAATCGTGCTGCGGCGGCCAGGCAGCTTGCCGCGGCTCTTTCTGAATACCGCACCATGCACCCGCTGGTGCTGGCGATTCCAAGAGGCGCCGTGCCGATGGCGAAAATCATTGCCGATGAGTTGAATGGCGAGTTCGATGTGGTGCTTGTACGTAAACTGCGCGCGCCGGGCAATCCCGAATTCGCCATTGGTTCTGTCGATGAAAGCGGCTGGGTTTATGTTGCGGATTACGCCGCCGAAGTGGGCGCCACCAAGGAATACATCGAGCGCGAAGTTTCCGCACAGCGAGAAACAATACGGCAGCGCCGCGCTCAATACACGCCTGTGCGCCCCCCTATCGATCCCGCCGCACGCGTGGTCATCGTGATCGACGACGGGTTGGCCACCGGTTCGACCATGATTGCGGCATTGCATGCGCTCAGAGCAAAGAACCCGGCGGAGCTGATCTGTGCGGTGCCGGTAGCGCCGCTCGATACGCTGGAAAAAGTGCGCGGCAATGCGGACCGCGTCGTGTGCCTGTCGGCTCCGGTCAATTTCCAGGCGGTGGGACAGTTCTATAATTATTTTCCCCAGGTGACGGACGAAGAGGTTATCGCCATTCTCGCCGCATCCGATCATCAGTCCACGCATTAGCTCGCTGCGCGCCAGCCCGATAGTTGAACCCATGCTGGAACTGCGCCATATTGGCAAAGCGTATGCAAACGGACGGCAAGTGCTGGCCGATTTATCCTACACCCTCGGTGCGGGCGAGTATGTGGCGGTAATGGGCGAGTCCGGGGTCGGGAAATCGACACTATTGAATCTTGTCGCCGGTTTGGATACCCCGGACACGGGCGAGATACGGATCGGCGGCATTGCCATGTCGTCACTGGATGACGATGCGGCAACCCGGCTTCGGCGCAAAGCGTTTGGCTTCGTCTTTCAGGCGTTTCATATCCTGCCGCATCTGACGCTGGGTCAAAACATCGCCTTGCCCTTGCTGCTGAATGGCGTCTCGATCGAACGCTCCGAAGAACGCACTGAGCAAATGCTGTGCGCGGTCGGCTTGCGCGGCAGGGGACAGCATTTTCCGCGCCAACTGTCCGGCGGCGAATTGCAGCGCGTCGCCATTGCACGAGCGCTCGTCCATCGCCCTCGATTGATCTTGGCCGATGAACCGACCGGCAATCTCGATCCGGATACCGCACATGATATCCTCATGTTAATGCGCGCGGAAATCAAGGCAAACGGCGCTTCCGGCATCCTCGTCACTCATTCGCATGCGGCCGCGGCGACGGCGGACCGGGTGCTGGTTCTGACAAAAGACGGGCTCCATGCGGCAGATTCGCACCAGCAGAGTTTATGAGTGGAGCAGATGAATAACGGGACGGTGTCACGCTGGTAGTTATCGGGCGA